>NZ_JBEZUZ010000022.1:0-85181 GCF_040636735.1 Streptomyces sp. NPDC035033
GACGGTGCCGTACTGGGACTGGACCCGGGACAACTCCCCGGCGTCCTCGCTCTGGTCGGAGGACTTCATGGGCGGCAACGGGCGCCGCTCGGACCAGCCGTCCGTATCCGGCCGACCGCTGACCGTATACGTACGTTTGAGCGTTTACGGGACGGGCTAGGTTCGCCACATGGCTTCCGTACTCGTGGCATCCAACCGGGGACCCGTCTCGTACACCCTCGGTGACGACGGCACGCTCTCCTCCCGCAGGGGCGGCGGCGGCCTCGTCTCCGGCCTGAGCGCCGTCGACTCCCAGGACAGCCTGTGGGTGTGCGCGGCGCTCGGCGAGGGCGACCGGGAGGCCGTCCGGCGCGGGGTCGCCGAACCCGGGGTCCGGATGCTGGACATCGCACCGGAGGTGTACGCCGACGCGTACAACGGCATCGCCAACTCGGTGCTGTGGTTCCTCCACCACCATCTGTACGACGTCCCGCGCGAGCCCGTCTTCGACGCGGCCTTCCGCCGCCGCTGGGCCGCCTACCGCGCCTACAACCAGGCCTTCGCCGAGGCGCTGGCCGCCGAGGCCGACGAGGACGCGGCGGTCCTGGTGCAGGACTACCACCTGGCACTGGTCCCCGGCATGCTCCGCGAGCTGCGCCCCGGGCTGAGGATCGGGCACTTCACGCACACCCCGTGGGCGGACCCCTCCCACCTGCGAATGCTGCCGCAGGACGTGCGGGAGGAGCTGCTGTGGGGCATGCTCGGCGCGGACCGGCTCGGCTTCCACACCGGCGTGTGGGCCGCCGCCTTCCTGCAGAGCGCGTCCGTCGACAACCTGTCGGGGGTCGCCGTGGCGTACTCCCCCGCCGGGGGGCGCGGGCGGCACGTGAAGCACCGGCGCGGCGGCGGTCCCGGCCCGGTCCGCACCACCCACGTCTCCGACCACCCCCTCGGCGTCGACGGCGACGACCTGCGGGCCCTCGCCCACCGCCCCCAGGTCGACGACCGGCTCGCCCGCCTCCGCGAGGAGGTCGGGGACCGGAAGACCATCGTCCGCGTCGACCGCACCGAACTGTCGAAGAACATCCTCCGCGGCCTGCTCGCCTACCGCGAGCTGCTGACGACGCACCCCGAGTGGCGCGGCCGCGTGGTCCACCTCGCCTCCGCCTACCCCTCCCGGCAGGACCTGGAGTCGTACCGGGCGTACACGGCCTCCGTCGTCGAACTCGCCGAGGAGATCAACGCCGAGTTCGGCACGGCGGACTGGCGGCCGGTCCTGGTCTCCGTCGAGGACGACTTCACCCGGTCCCTCGCCGCCTACCGGCTCGCGGACGTGGCCCTGGTCAACCCGGTCCGCGACGGCATGAACCTGGTGGCGAAGGAGATACCCGTGGTCTCCGACGCCGGCTGCGCCCTGGTCCTGTCGACCGGCGCGGGCGCCCACCTGGAGCTGATGGACGACGCGCTCACCGTGAACCCCTTCGACGTCTCCCAGACCGCCGAGGCCCTCCACACCGCCCTGACCATGCCCGAGGCCGAGCGCGCCGAGCGCACCAAGCGCCTCGCCGCCGCCGCCACCGCCCTCCCCCCGCAGCGCTGGTTCCTCGACCAGCTCGACGCCCTGCGGACCCTGGAGGACTGACACCGGGGAGGACCGACACCGGCCTCCCGCCCGCCGGCCGCCGTCAGACGGTGCCCTCCCACCGCTCCCGCCCCCACGCCGCGAGCGGCTCCAGGGCGTCGTTGAGGCGGAGGCCGGCCTTGGTGAGGCCGTACTCGACGCGCGGGGGGACCTCGTCGTACGAGACGCGGCGGACGATCCCGTCCGCCTCCATCTCCCGCAGGTGGGAGGCGAGGACCTTCTCGGTGATCCCCGGGACCATCCGGCGCAGCTCCCCGAAGCGCCGCTCCGGGCCCTCGTGGAGCGCCCAGAGGATGAGCACCTTCCACTTGCCGCCGATCACCTCCATCGCGGTGTCGATGCCGCAGACGTGGCCCCCGTCGTCCTCGGGCCGGTTCAGCGTCGCCATGCCCCACCTCCCTGACCTGCTCGCTCACCCCAGGGTAACCACCCACTTCGAAGTGGGTACTTGAGCAGGTCAGAGCGGTGGAAGAGCCTGGGGGCATGACAGCGAACGCGCTCGACAAGACCCCCGTCACCCTCCTCGGCCTCGGCGCCATGGGCACCGCCCTCGCCCGCACCTGGCTCGCCGCCGGGCACCCGCTCACCGTCTGGAACCGCACCGCGGCCCGCGCGGACGGGCTCGCCGCCGAGGGCGCGGCGGTCGCGGCGACCGCCGCCGAGGCCGTCGCCGCGAACCGGCTCGTGATCGTCTGCCTCCTCGACGACGACTCGGTCGGCGCGGCCCTGGACGGCGCCGACCTGACCGGCAAGGACGTCGTCAACCTGACCACCACGACCCCCGCGCAGGCCCGGGAGCGCGCCGCCTGGGCGACCGCCCGGGGCGCCCGGTACCTGGACGGCGGCATCATGGCCGTCCCGCCGATGATCGGCGTCCCGGAGACCGGCGGCTACGTCTTCCACAGCGGCTCGCCGGAGCTCTTCGAGGAGCACCGGGAGACCCTCGCCGTCCCGGCCGGCGCCCGTTTCGTCGGCGCCGACCCGGGTCACGCGGCCCTCCACGACGTGGCCCTGCTCAGCGCCATGTACGGCATGTTCGCCGGCGCGGCCCACGCCTTCGCCCTGATCCGCAAGGAGTCCATCGACCCGGCCGGTTTCGCCCCGCTCCTCACCGAATGGCTCACCGCCATGGCCGCCCCGCACGTCAGCCAGACCGCCGACCAGCTGGGGTCCGGCGACTACACGACGAACGTCGTGAGCAACCTGGGCATGCAGACGGCGGGCGTCCCCGCCTTCCTCGCCACCGCCGAACAGCAGGGCGTGAGCCCCGAACTGCTCCTCCCGTACTTCGGCCTGATGCGCCGCCGCCTCGCGGAGGGCTCCCCGCAGGAGGACCTGACGGGCGTGGTGGACCTGCTGCTCCGGTGACCGGACTTCCCCGGCGATCCGGTTCCGTTTATCGGTGACGACCCCTCCTCAGGAGGGGTCGTCCCGTGGCACACTCGCGGCGATCGTTCCCCCAGGCGATCCGTACACCCTCAACGGAACCACGCGAACCATGCGGCACACCCCCCGCATGTGAGCGAAGGGATCGCGACACACGTGAAGAAGATTGTCGTGGGCATGACCCTCGGGTCGGCGCTCACCGCACTCCTCGCCGCGGGGCTCACCCCCGCCGCCGCCCAGGAGGCCGGGGACTCCGCTCCGTCCGGCGCCACCACCGCCCACCGGTCCGACAACCGGCCCGGGCCGCTCACCAAGCAGCGCACCGAACTGCGCGAGAGGGCGATCGACCTGGTCGCCAAGGGCAAGGCCAAGGCGAACGCCCGGGGCGTCGTCGAGGTCGCGCCCGGCAAGTTCGCCGAGACCGAGACCACCACCGCCGTCCGGCAGGAGAAGATCCTCACGATCCTCTCCGAGTTCGGCGACCAGGGCTCCGGCAAGCTCGGCACCGTCCCCGGCCCGCTGCACAACCAGATACCGCGGCCGGACCGGACGACGGACAACTCCAACGCCTGGGCACCGGACTTCGACAAGGCGTACTACGAGAACCTCTTCAACGGCCCCGGCGAGTCGATGAAGACGTACTACGAGAAGCTGTCGAACGGCGCCTACTCCGTCACCAACGTCGTCGAGGACTGGGTCAAGGTCCCCGGCAACGCCTCCACCTACGGCGACAACGCGGTCGAGGACAACGGCGGTTCCTGGGCCTTCATCCAGGACACCGGCAACGCCTGGTGGGACGCGCAGATCGCGGCCGGCAAGACGCCCGCCGAGATCGACGCGTACCTCGCCCAGTTCGACGTCTGGGACCGCAACGACTGGGACCACGACGGGAACTTCGACGAGGCCGACGGCTACATCGACCACTTCCAGGCCGTCCACGCCGGCATGGGCGAGGACGCCGGCGGCGGCGCCCAGGGCGAGGACGCCATCTGGTCGCACCGCTGGTACGTCAACGGCGACGACTACGGCCTCACCGGCCCGGACGTGGCCGGCACCCAGAACAAGGCCGGCGGCGCCCGCATCGGCCAGTCGAAGTACTGGCTCGGCGACTACACCACCGAGGGCGAGAACGGCGGACTCGGCGTCTTCTGCCACGAGTTCGGCCACGACCTCGGCCTGCCGGACTACTACGACACCGACGGCGGCGAGAACTCCACCGCCTTCTGGACGCTGATGAGCTCCGGCTCCTGGCTCGGCCACGGCGAGGCCGCGAACGCCGGCATCGGCACCCACCCCGGCCTGATGGGCGCCGAGGAGAAGCTCTTCCTCGGCTGGCTCGACCTCGTCGACGCCCCGCTCGGCTCGAACGGCAGCTACACCCTGAGCCCCGCCGCCCTCCAGGAGGCCGGCAAGGCGCAGGCCGTGCGCGTCGCGCTCCCGGACAAGGCCGCCGGCACCACCTACGCCACCCCGACCTCCGGCGCGCACGCCTGGTGGACCGGCTCGGCGGACGGCCTCAACCAGGCCCTCACCCGCTCCGTCCCGGCCGCCCCGCGCGTCACCGTGAAGGCGAACGCCTGGTACGAGATCGAGGCGGACTTCGACTACCTCTTCGCCGAGTACTCCCTCGACGGCGGCGCCACCTGGGCCCGCGCGGGCGAGGCCGTCGACGGCTCCTCGGCCGGCCGGTGGACCACCCTGCGGTTCTCCTACGACGCCGCCGGACAGCCCTCGCTCTTCCGCTTCCGCTACCAGACCGACGGCGGCGTGCACCTCGCCGGCGCCCTCCTGGACGACATCACGCTGTCCAGCGGCGGCACGACCCTGGTGACGGACGACGTCGAGCAGGGCGCGAACGGCTGGACCGCGCAGGGCCGCTGGAAGGTCTCCACCGGCACCGAGTCCGCCACCTACCCGCGCTACTACCTCCTGGAGAACCGCGAGTACGTCGGCGCCGACGCGCTCCTCGCCGAGGGCCCGTACCAGTTCAGCAAGCCGCTGACCGCCCCCGACTGGGTCGAGTGGTTCCGCTACCAGAACGGCATGCTCGTCTGGTACGTCGACCGGTCCTTCGACGACAACAACGTCAGCAACCACCCCGGCGGCGGCTCGGCGATGGCCGTCGACGCCCGCCCGACGCCCTTCAAGTACGCCAACGGCGCCGCGCCCAGCAACCGCCGCCAGCCCTTCGACGCCACCTTCGGCCTGGAGGCCACCGACGCCACCTGCCTCCACACCGAGGTCCTGGCCGGCAAGGGCAAGCAGCAGACCGTCGAGACCCTCGCGGCCTGCGCCCCGTCGGTGCCGGGCATCCCGGTCTTCGACGACACCGACCCGAACGCGTACTACGACCCCTCGGCGCCGCAGGCCAGCGTCAAGGTCGCCGGGCACGGCGTGAAGGTCACCGTCACCGGCGACGCCGGCGACGACCTGACGATCAGCGTGGCCAACCCGGCCGCGCACTGATCACCCGCCGGGAGGGCGGTACGGGGGCGGTACGGGAGGGCTCAGCCCTCCCGTACCGCCCTCGCCAGTTCCGCCAGGAGCCCGACCACGCCCGCCGGGCCCGGGACGGAGAGGTCGGCGCGCTCGGCGAGCTCCGGGACCTCGCTGGAGCCGGAGCGGACCAGCAGGCCCGGCAGGCCCTCGCCGCGCAGCTTCTCCACGGCCGCGAAGGCCGGCAGGTCGCCCAGGTCGTCCCCGGCGTACAGCACGGAGCCCGCGCCCTTCTCCCGTACGAACTCCGTCAGCGCCACCCCCTTGTCCATGCCCGGGGGCCGCAGCTCCAGGACCAGCCGGCCGGGCTCCAGGACGAGGCCGTGCGCGGCGGCCAGGTCGCCGAGCGGGCCCTTCAGCGCCTCGAACGCCTCCTGGGGTTCCCGGGCGCGGCGGGTGTGGACGGCGACCGCGCGGCCCTTCTCCTCGATCCAGACGCCGGGCCAGGCGCCGTGCCGGTGGAGGAAGCCGGGCAGCTCGGCGCGGACGGAGGCGACGCCGGGGTGCGGGGCGGGGGCCGTGACCGTGCCGGTGGCGGCGTCCCAGCGCTCGGCGCCGTAGTGCCCGAGGACGGTGAGGCGCTCCAGGCCCGCCACGCCGGCGAAACCGCCGTGGCGGACGGCGACCCCGGCGGGCCGGCCGGTCACCACGACCACGGCGGCCAGGCGCGGGGCGAGGGCGGCGAGCGCGGGGACGGCGCCGGGATGGGCGCGGGCCCGCTCGGGGTCGGGGACGATCTCGGCGAGCGTCCCGTCGAAGTCGAGGGCGACGACGGCCTCGGAGGGACGCGCGAGCAACGCGTCCAGGCCGTCGCGGCCGGCGGGTGTGGCCGGGTGCGGAAGGCTGCTGACCATGCCCCCGACCCTACCGAGCCGGCCGTCCCCCGTCAGCGTGGCCGGACTCACCCCGCGGGGAGGGTTCGACCGCCGTCCCTCACCCGGAAGGGGCCCCGGAGGGGTTCACCGCCTGCGTTCCCTCGCCTCGCGGACGCGGCGCAGGCGGTTGACGGTCACCGGGTCGTGGGCGAGGGCCCTCGGGTCGTCGAGGAGGGCGTTGAGGAGCTGGTAGTAGCGGGTCGGCGAGAGGCCGAGGTCCTCGCGGACGGCCCGCTCCTTGGCGCCGGGGCCGGGCCAGGAGCGGCGCTCGACGGCGAGCACCGCCCGCTCCAGCTCCCCGAGGCCACTGCTGTCCCCCGGCGTCTCTTCGGTCATACGACCAACCTATTACTAGGCGGTCTACTCCGCCGCCTCCGCCGCCGTCGCGGTGCGGGCGATGCCGGCGAGGACGTTGGCCGGGCGCCCGGCGGGGGTGACGGCCGCGCCGATCCGCTGCTTGATGGTCTCGCTGACCTTGGCCCAGGAGGTCTTGCCGACCGGCGGGAGCTGGGCGGTGGGCAGCGCCTTGAGGAACTCGTGCAGCTCGGCGTGTTCGGCCTCGCTCTGCATGCGGGCGGAGGCGGTGACGGTGACGGGCAGCAGGTCGTTGTCGCCGGCGAACTTCAGCACGTTCTCGTCGCTGAAGACGAAGTCGAGGAAGGCGCCGATCTCCTCGCGGTGGCCGTTCTGCTTGAAGCCCATGATCCAGTCGGCGACGCCCATGGCCGCCTTGGCCGGGCCGTCGACGCCGGGCAGCGGCGCCTGGCCGACCTTGACGCCCTGCTTGGCGGCCTCCTGGAGGAGCGAGGGGTGGCCGTTGAGCATGCCGACCTCGCCGCGCGCGAAGGCGGTGAAGGCCGCCTTGCGGTTGAGCTTGCCGGGGGCGACGGGGCCGGTGAGGCCCTGGCCGACGAGCTCGTCCTTGAGCCAGGTGAAGGTCTCGACGTTCGCCGGGGAGTCGATGGCGTACCGGTCGGACTCGTCGGTCCAGCCGCCCCCGCCGGCGAGCAGCCACATCAGGGACTCGGCCTGGGCCTCCTCGGGGCCGAGGGGCAGCGCGAAGGGGGTGCGGACGCCCTCGTCCTTGAGCTTCCTCGCGGCCCCGGCCAGCTCGTCCCAGGTGGTGGGGGCCTTGACGCCGGCCTTCTCGAAGAGGTCGGCGTTGTAGAAGAGGGAGCGGGTGGAGGCGGCGAAGGGCAGTCCGTACTGGGTCTGGCCCCGCTCGCCGGCCGCGGTGAGCGGCGGGAGGAAGTTGGCCTGGACGGGGATGGTGAGGAGGTCGTCGGCGGAGTAGAGCTGCCCGGCGGCCGCGTAGTCGGCGTAGGCGCCGATCTGGGCGACGTCGGGGGCCTGGCCGGCCTCGACCATCTCGGCGACCTTGCGGTCGACGTCGTCCCAGGACTCGATCTGGACCTGGACCTTGATCCCGGGGTGGCTCGCCTGGAAGGCGGCGACGAGGGCGTCCCAGTACTTCTTGGTCGTGTTGCCGCCGGTGAGGTCGTAGTCGGCGGCGACCAGGCGCAGGGTCACGTCGCCGCCGTCACCGCCGAGGGTGCCGCAGCCGGCGACCGTGGCGGTCAGGCCCAGGGCGGCGGCGGCCGCGGTCAGTCCAAGGAATCGTCGCCGCTCCACGGCTTCATCCACCTTTTGCTCGTCGTTGAGCAGCAGTGAGCTGCACATTCAAGGGTCAAGGGGCGAAAGTCTCCCCCACCCGGAGCAAGAGGTCTACACCACTCGGGTATCACTTCGGCAACTCGGGCGGGAGCTTCGCCACAAACCCCCCGCCCCTCGGCTCGAATTTGTATCCGAGCGCAACAATCCACGGCAGTGGACTAGACCTTTAGGGCGGTCTCGCGCGAGACTGTCCCCCGTGAGACACGTCATCGCCCTCGATGTGGGCGGCACCGGCATGAAGGCCGCCCTCGTCGGGGCGGACGGCACCCTGCTCCACGAGGCCCGCCGCGCCACCGGACGCGACCGCGGCCCCCAGGTCGTCGTCGAGACGATCCTCGCCTTCGCCGAGGAGCTCCGCGCCCTCGGCGAGGAGCGGTACGGCGAGCCCGCCGCGGCCGCCGGCGTCGCCGTCCCCGGCATCGTCGACGCCGCCCGCGGCATCGCCGTCTACGCCGCCAACCTCGGCTGGCGCGACGTCCCCCTGCGCGCCCTCCTCAGCGAGCGCCTCGGCGGCCTCCCCGTCGCCCTCGGCCACGACGTCCGCACCGGCGGCCTCGCCGAGGGCCGCATCGGCGCCGGCGCCGGCGCCGACCGCTTCCTCTTCGTCCCCCTCGGCACCGGCATCGCCGGCGCCATCGGCATCGGCGACCGCATCGAGGCCGGCGCCCACGGCTACGCCGGCGAGATCGGCCACATCGTCGTCCGCCCCGGCGGCACCGCCTGCGGCTGCGGCCAGCGCGGCTGCCTGGAGCGGTACGCCTCCGCCTCCGCCGTCTCCCTCGCCTGGGCCGAGGCGTCCGGCGACCCCGCGGCGGACGCCGCCGACTGCGCCAAGGCGGTCGAGTCCGGCGACCCCGCCGCCGTACGGGTCTGGCAGGAGGCGGTCGACGCCCTCGCCGACGGCCTGGTCACCGCCCTCACCCTGCTGGACCCCCGCACGCTCATCATCGGTGGCGGTCTGGCCGAGGCCGGGGAAACCTTGTTCACACCCCTTCGGGCCGCGGTGGAGGAACGAGTGACCTTCCAGAAGCTGCCCGTCATCGTCCCGGCGGCCCTCGGGGACACCGCCGGATGCCTGGGCGCGGGCCTCCTCGCCTGGGACCTGCTCGCCGACCAGCGCCCCACCGACCCGGAGGTTTCCGCCTGATGTCCGATCACAAGGTTCTCGCCGGCGCACGCGTCGTGCTGCCCACCGGGATCGTCGAGAACGGACGTGTGATCGTCGACGGCGGCCGCATCGCGGGCTCCGCCCCCGAGGGCGCCCCCGTGCTCGACCTCACCGGCCACTGGCTCGTCCCCGGCTTCGTCGACATGCACAACCACGGCGGCGGCGGCGCCTCCTTCACCTCCGGCACCGTCGACGACGTCCTCAAGGGCGTCCACACCCACCGCCTGCACGGCACCACCACCACCGTCGCCTCCTTCGTCACCGGCGACATGGAGTTCCTCACCGCGCGGGCCGGACTCCTCTCCGAGCTCGCCGAGCAGGGCGAGATCGCCGGCCTCCACTTCGAGGGCCCGTTCATCTCCCCCTGCCGCAAGGGCGCCCACGACGAGACCCTGCTGCGCGACCCGCACCCGGCCGAGGTCCTCAAGCTGATCGACGCCGCCCGCGGGCAGGCCCGGATGGTCACCCTCGCCACCGAACTGCCCGGCGGCATCGACTCCGTCCGCCTGCTCGCCGAGCACGGCGTCATCGCCGCCATCGGCCACACCGACGCCAGCTACGAGCAGACCGTCGAGGCCATCGACGCCGGCGCCACCGTCGCCACCCACCTCTACAACGCGATGCCCGGCCTCGGCCACCGCGCCCCCGGCCCGATCGCCGCCCTCCTGGAGGACGAGCGGATCACCGTCGAGCTCATCAACGACGGCACCCACCTCCACCCGGCCGCCCTGGAGCTCGCCTTCCACCACGCCGGCCCCGAGCGCGTCGCCTTCATCACCGACGCCATGGACGCCGCCGGCTTCGGCGACGGCCGCTACATGCTCGGCACGCTGGAGGTCGAGGTGAAGGACAGCGTGGCCCGCCTCGTCGAGGGCGGCTCCATCGCCGGCTCCACCCTCACCCTCGACCGCGCCTTCAAGCGCGCCGCCACCGTCGACCGCCTCCCCGTCGAATCCGTCGTCCAGGCCGTCTCCGCCAACCCGGCCCGCCTCCTCGGCGTCTACGACCGGGTCGGCTCCCTGGAGCCCGGCAAGGACGCCGACGTCGTCGTCCTCGACGACGCCTTCGACGTCAAGGGCGTCATGCGCAAGGGCGAGTGGATCGTCGCCCCGCAGGGCGTGACCGCCCGGGTGCCGCAGACCGCCTGATCAGGGCCGAAAGGGGACGGCGAACGGTCCGGGGTCTGGGCCGATCGCCGTTCCTTTGGCATGATCGTGGCGCGTCACACGGCTGTCGCCACCAGGTCTTACCGGAAGTACGGGGGGGTGAGCAGGTGATCCTCACGGTCACCCTCAACACGGCGCTGGACCTCACGTACGAGGTGCCCGCCCTGGTCCCGCACACCAGCCACCGCGTCGCCCGCAGCGCCGAGCGCCCCGGCGGCAAGGGGGTCAACGTGGCCCGGGTGCTCGCCGCCCTCGGCCACGACACCGTCGTCACCGGCTTCGCCGGCGGCCCCACCGGCGACCGGCTCCGCGCCCTCCTCGCCCCGGTCCCCCGGCTGACCGACGCGCTCGTCACCACCGGGGCGGCCACCCGCCGCACGGTCGCCGTCGTCGACACCGGCGCCGGCGACACCACCCAGTTCAACGAGGCCGGCGCCGACGTCACCCCCGAGGAGTGGGCGGCCCTCCGCTCCCGCTACGCGGAGCTCCTGCCCGGGGCCGCGGCCGTCGCCCTCTGCGGCAGCCTCCCGCCGGGCGTCCACGTCGGCGCGTACGCCGAGCTGATCCGCACGGCCCGCGCCGCCGGCGTCCCGGTCCTCCTCGACACCGGCGGCGAACCGCTCCGCCGGGGCATCGCCGCCCGCCCCGACCTGGTGAAGCCCAACGCCGACGAGCTGGCCGGCCTCACCGGCTCCCGCGAACCGCGCCGCGCCACCCTGGACGCCCGCCGCCGCGGCGCCCACGCGGTCGTCGCCTCCCTGGGCCCCGACGGCCTGCTCGCCGCCACCCCCGAGGGGCTCTGGCGCGCCGCGCCCCCGGCCCCGGTCCACGGCAACCCGACGGGCGCCGGCGACTCGGTGGTCGCCGCCCTCCTCGCGGGCCTGGTGGCGCAGACCCCCTGGCCCGCCCGCCTGGCCGAGGCGGTCGCCCTCTCCGCCGCCACGGTCGCCTCCCCGGTGGCCGGCGAGTACGACCCCGCCGTCCACGCGTCCCTCCTCCCGGGGATCACGGTCACCCGCGAGGAGGCCACGCCCTGACCCGGGAACGCGGACGCCCCCACCGGCGAACCGGCGGGGGCGTCCGTCGAAGCCGCGGGCGGGGTCCGGGTCAGGCGTTCGGCGCGCCGCGGGTGACTTCCAGCCAGTCCAGCAGGACGTCGCACTGGTTGCCGGCCTCGCACGAGATCTTGATCTCGTTGTCGCCCTTCTTGAGGTCGACCGGCGCCCACGTGGTCTGCCAGTTCTTCTCCAGGTTCGGGTCCGAGGAGTGGATGAAGTTCTTCAGGCCGATCGGCTGGGTGTTCGGCTTGCCGTTGACCGTCAGGGTGGCGTTCGCGTCCACGGCCGGGATGGCGTAGCGCACGGTCAGGCGGTAGCTGCCGCCCTCCGGCATGGTCGCCTTCCAGGTCACCGAGGAGCCCGGGGCGTTGAAGCCCGCCACGTAGGCGCCGTCGACGCCCTCGGCGCCCTTGACGTCCTTGGCGAGGGTCGCGGAGCCGCCGAGCTGGAGGGTGGCCGCGTCCTGCTTCGGGAGTTCGGTCGGCGTCGGGTCCGCGCTCGGCTCCCCGGACGGGGTGGGCTCCTCGCTCCGGGGGGTGGCCGGGGTGCTGACCGGGTTGCCGCCGCTCGCGGAGTCCTTGTCCTTGTCGCCGCCCGAGTTCGAGATCACGGCCGCGGCGATGCCGGTGACCACGACCGCGACGACCGCGACCGCGCCGATCAGCAGGCCCTTGGTGTTGGGGCCGCGCCCGCCGCCGCGCGGGGCGGGCGGCGGGGTCTGGCGGGGCGGCTGTCCGTTGCCGTAGGTCTCCGGCGCCGCGTACTGCGGGTGCGGCTGGCCGTACGGCGCCTGCTGCTGCGGCGGCACGTACGGCTGGGCCGGCTGCTGGCCGTACTGGCGCTCGCCGACCGTCCTGACCTGGTTGTACGAGGTGCGGGGCACGCCCGGCTGCGCGGGCGCGGGGCCCGGGTAGCCGTAGCCGCCGCCCTGGGGGGCGCGGCCGGCCGCCGCCTGTCCGTCCGCGTACAGATAGCCGAACGGATCGTCGTCCTCGGGCTTGCTCGCGCCGTCGTTTCCGGCAGCCATCCGGGTCATCCTCTCCATGCTCGCCAGCCGTCGCCGACCCGGCGAGCCTACCCCGAACGATTGAAGCCCCCGTGCGGGGAACGATCAACCGGCCCGGCGCTGCACCTTGGCGCGGGAACGCTTCTCCACGTACATCCGCTGGTCGGCGGAGTTCAGGACCTCTTCGACGGTCATCCCGCACTCGGCCCAGCCGATGCCGAAACTGGCCCCGACCCGGACCGCCCGGCCGTCCACCCGGATGGGCGGGATGATCGCGTTGCGCAGCCGGACGGCGAGGTCGGCGGCGTCGGCGGCGCCCAGTCCGTCGGCGAGGACGACGAACTCGTCACCGCCCAGACGGGCGACGGTGTCGCCGTCCCGGACGCCGGTGGTGAGCCGGCGGGCCACCTCGATGAGGACGGCGTCGCCGGTGTGGTGCCCGAAGCGGTCGTTGATCGACTTGAAGCCGTCGAGGTCGCAGAAGAGGACGGCGAGCCCCTTGGTGCCGTCGTCGACGTCCCCGCCGGTCGGCGCGACCGTGTGCACGTGGTGGTCGTACGCGCCGCCGCCGGCCGGTTCGAAGCCGAAGCCGTGCTCGTGCTCGTGGTCGTACTCGTAGCCCCCCTCGTACCCGCCGTCGTGCCCGGCGGGCAGCGGCTCCGGCCCGTAGCCGAAGCCGGCGGCGGAGTCGGGGCCCGGGCGGTCGCCGCCGTGCGCGGGCCGCTCGCAGAGCCGGGCGGAGAGCCGGGAGCGCAGTTCCGCGCTGTTGGGCAGGCCGGTGAGGGCGTCGTGGGAGGCGCGGTGGGCGAGCTGGAGCTCGTGCCGCTTGCGCTCCTCGATGTCCTCGACGTGGGTGAGGAGGAAGCGGGGCCCGTCGGCGGTGTCGGCGACCACCGAGTTCCGCAGGGAGACCCAGACGTAGGTGCCGTCGCGCCGGCCGAGCCGCAGCTCGGCCCGGCCGCCCTCGGCGGAGGTGCGGAGCAGGGTGCCGATGTCCTCGGGGTGGACGAGGTCGGCGAAGGAGTAGCGGCGCATGACGGAGGCGGGGCGGCCGAGGAGCCGGCACAGGGCGTCGTTGGTGCGCAGCAGCCGGCCGTGCTGGTCGCCGCCGAGTTCGGCGATGGCCATGCCGGAGGGGGCGTACTCGAAGGCCTGGCGGAAGGATTCCTCGCTGGCGCGGAGGGCCTGCTGCTCGCGCTCCAGGCGGATCAGGGCGCGCTGCATGTTGGAGCGGAGCCGGGCGTTGCTGATCGCGATGGCGGACTGGGAGGCGTACATCTGGAGGGCTTCCTGCCCCCAGGGTCCCGGGTGCCGGCCGTTGCGCGGGCGGTCGACGGATATGACGCCGAGCAGCTCCCGGCCGGTGCCCGACGCGTACATGGGGGCGTAGAGCCGGTCGTGGGGGTGCCACTCGTCCTCGAAGCGGGGGGCTGGGCCGTCGGTGTGCCACTGGGGCACGTCGTCGTCCATCAGGACCCAGCCCTCGGTGTGCGGGATGAACCGCAGGTCGCCCCAGGGGACGGCCATGGACAGGCGGCGCTCCCAGGCGTCGCGGGAGCCGACGCGGCCGGTGATGAGGGCTTCGGCGGCGGGGTCCCCGGCGAAGGCGGCGACGACCAGGTCACCGTCGGGCCGGACGAGGTTGACGCAGGCCAGCTGGTAGTTGAGGCCGGCGACCACGCCGTCGGCGACGGTCTGCAGGGTGTCCGCCAGGCTGCGGGCGGTGTTGAGGTCCGCCACGACCTGATGCAGCTGCCGCAGGGTCGAGAGACGGACGTAAGGCTCCGACTCGGTCTCCATCGCTCGCTCTCCCCGAGACCTCGACAGCAACTCCAGGGTTCTCATCGGCTTCGTGCTGCACTGTCTCCGCCACTGAATCACAGCGAGCTGCGCACCCGGTACACAGGGTCAGCAAATAGTGCCTTCTGTGACTCAAGTCACAGCACTGTGTGGCCGGATTCCGGCGGGTCGGAGGTGACCGGCGCGACGCCCGTGCCCCACGCGGGCCCGGCGGTACGACACGGCCCGGCGGTACGGCTCCGGCGGCACGGGCCCGCGCCCGCGCGGCCCGGCGGCACGACACGGCTCCGGCGGCACGACACGGCTCCGGCGGCACGACACGGCGGTACGGCTCCGGGCCCGGGGTCCTAGGACCCGCGCCGGGCCCCGGTCTGGTCCCCCCGTCCGATGCGGCCCTCCCGGACCCGCGGTTAGCGTGCCGGTGTGCTCCAGAAGACCCCGCCCTCGCCGCCCGTCACGGATCTCGCCATCCCTCATGCTGAGGGGGTGAGCGACGACGAGTTCCGGGCGGCCATGTCCCGCCTCGCGGCCGGAGTGGTCCTGGTGACCGCGCACGATCCCGACGACGGCCCGCGCGGCGAGGACGTCGGCATGACGGCCACCGCGTTCCTCTCCGTCTCCCTCGACCCGCCGCTGGTCCTGGTGAGCCTCCGGAACGGCTCCCGGATGGACGACCTCCTGGAGGAGGTCCCGGTCTGGGCGGTGTCGGTGCTGGCCGAGGAGCAGCGGCAGGTGGCCGGCCGCTTCGCCATGAAGGGCCGCGTCTCCGACCGCCTCCTCTTCGCCGACCTGCCGTACGCCCGCGGCGAGCACAGCGGCGCGCCGCTGATCGGCGGGGCGCTCGCCACCCTGGAGTGCCGCACCGAGAGCCGGGTGGTGGCGGGCGACCACACCCTGGTGATCGGCCGCGTCCTGGCGGTCGGCCTGCCCGCCCCGGACGGCGCGCCCCTCACCTACTTCCGGGGGAAGTACCGCCGCCTGGGCTGAGTCCGCGCGGCGGGCTCAGCCCCAGTCGCGGCCCTGCCGGCCGCGCTTGGTCTCGGCGCGCTGCTTCTTCTCCCGCAGCCGGCGCTCGTTGATGCCCCGGGGGATCTTCGTGGCGCGGCGGGGCTTCGGCGGCGGGGCCGTCGCCTCGGCGAGGAGCGCGGCGAGCCGGACGGCGGCCGTCTCCCGGTTGCGCCACTGGGAGCGGTGCTCCGAGGCCCGTACGGTCAGCACGCCGTCCACGAGGCGGGAGGCGAGCCGCTCCAGGGCGCGGGCCTTCCACACCTCGGGCAGGGCGTCGGTCCCGGCGAGGTCGAAGAGCAGTTCGACCCTGGAATCGGAAGTGTTCACGTGCTGGCCGCCGGGACCCGAGGAGCGCGAGAAACGCCACTGGAGCTCGGCCTCGGGGAGCGAGACGGAGCCACGGATCTGATACGGACCTGACATGCCCTCCATGTTCCCCGCGACGGGCCCGGACCGTCATCCTGTTTTCACACCCGGGAACCGGGGAACGCCTTTCCGCGTTTCTCCCGTACGACGACGCGTGCACACGTGTGAACCGCGATGAAAGGGACTTCCATGGCTGTGAGCCTCTCCAAGGGCGGCAACGTCTCCCTGACCAAGGAGGCGCCGGGCCTGACCGCCGTCACCGTGGGCCTCGGCTGGGACGTCCGCACGACGACCGGCACCGACTTCGACCTGGACGCCTCCGCCATCGGCGTCGACGCCGCCGGCCGCGTGGCCTCGGACGCCCACTTCGTCTTCTTCAACAACAAGGCCACCCCGGACCAGACCATCGTCCACACGGGTGACAACCGCACCGGCGAGGGCGGCGGCGACGACGAGCAGATCAACGTCAACCTGGCGGGCCTCCCCGCCAACGTCGACAAGATCGTCTTCCCGGTCTCCATCTACGACGCGGTCTCCCGCTCGCAGAACTTCGGCCAGGTCCGCAACGCCTACATCCGGATCGTGAACCAGGCCGGCGGCGCCGAGATCGCCCGCTACGACCTCTCCGAGGACGCCGCCACCGAGACCGCCATGATCTTCGGCGAGCTCTACCGCAACGGCGCCGAGTGGAAGTTCCGCGCCGTCGGCCAGGGCTACGCCTCCGGCCTGGAGGGCATCGCCCGCGACTTCGGCGTCAACCTCTGACCCGCCCCTGAGGGGCCGCCACGCCCCGACAGGCCACAGGGCCCCGGCCGGGCATCCGCCCGCCGGGGCCCTACCCTTGCCGGGTGATCGTCGAGACCCTCGCGCCCCGGGCCCTGGAGGACGGGGCCGCGCTGCCCGGCCCGCTGCTCACCGAACTCACCGCCCTGTACGCCTCGAACCGGGAGTTCCACCAGCTCGGCGGGGACTTCCCTGACCCGGACGACATCCGGCCCGACCAGGTCGCGGCCGCCCTCGCCCGCGAACTGGCCGCCCCCTCCTCCGAGGTGCTGCTCGCCCGCTCCGAGGGCCGGCTCGTGGCCGTCGCCGTCACCCTGGCCCACCACCCCGACCCGGCCGACCCGGACCCGTGGCTGGGCCTGCTGAT
This sequence comes from Streptomyces sp. NPDC035033, assembly GCF_040636735.1. NCBI lineage: Bacteria > Bacillati > Actinomycetota > Actinomycetes > Kitasatosporales > Streptomycetaceae > Streptomyces > Streptomyces sp. NPDC035033. Next base: position 16,775 of record NZ_JBEZUZ010000022.1, read on the forward strand.
GGTCCACGGCGACGAGTGGCGCGCCGGCCACGGCCGCCGGCTGGCCGGCCACGTCGAGGACCGCTTCCGCGCGGCCGGCCGCACCGGCCTGAAGCTCGCCGTCCTGGAGAGCAACCCCCGGGCCCTCACCTTCTGGACCGCCCTCGGCTACCAGGAGATCGCCCGCCGCCCGGACCGCGCCCACGGCCACCCCTGCACGGTCCTGCGCAAGCCCCTCCAGCTGTCCTAGGGCTCCTCCGGCCGTCCGTCCCCGTACAGCCAGACGTCCCACAGCGCGCCCAGGTCCCGGCCCGCGACCTCCTCCGCGTACGCCGTGAAGTCCTCCGTGGAGGCGTTGGCGTGCCGGTACTTCGCGGCCCAGCCGCGCAGCAGCTCGTCGAAGACCCGGTCGCCGACGGTCTCGCGGAGCTCGTGCAGGACCATCGCGCCGCGCTGGTAGACGGGCGGGTCGAAGAGGTTCTCGGCGGTGGGCGGATCGGCCGGCGGGAAGGCCCAGTTGGCGTCCTCGGCGAAGGCCGCCTCGAAGCTCTGCCGGGTCGGCACCGACCCGTACTCCTCCTCGTACAGCCACTCGGCGTAGGTGGCGAAGCCCTCGTTCAGCCAGAGGTCCCGCCAGGTCTCGGGGGTGACGGAGTTCCCGAACCACTGGTGGGCCAGTTCGTGCACGAGCGTCGTGCGGTCGAAGGCGGCGGCCGGGAAGACCGGCCGGGTCTGGGTCTCCAGCGCGTAGCCGAGCAGGCCGTCGGTGGTGACGACGGCCCCGGCCGCGCCGAAGGGATAGGGGCCGAAGCGTTCCTGCTGGCGGGCGAGGAGCTCCGGGAGCTCGGCGCGGAGTCCGGCCGTGGCGGCGGCCAGCGAGGGCTCGACGGCGGTGACCACGGGGATCCCGTCGAGGGCGGTGCCGGTGGTGGTCGCGTACCGGCCGATCATCACCGTCGCGAGGTAGCTCGCCATCGGCTCGGACTGGCGCCAGACCGTGCGGGTCCGGCCGCCGGACACGGGCTCCGTCGAGACCCTGACGCCGTTGGAGAGGGCCGTCAGACCGCTCGGCGCGGTCAGCGCGATCTCGTACACGGCCTTGTCGGAGGGGTGGTGGTTGCCGGGGAACCAGGTCATGGAACCGGCCGGTTCGCCGACCGCGACCGCCCCCTCGGCGGTGTTCATCCAGCCCTCCGTCGAACCGTCCGGATCGGTGAGCGGCTCGGGCACGCCCGCGTAGTCGACGGTGACGGTGAACTCGGCGCCCTCGCGCAGCTCGTCGCGCGGCCGGAGGGTCAGCTCGTCCGCGGCCCGGTTGACCGCGGCGGGCTCGCCGTCGACGCTCGCCCGCCCGACCGTCAGGCCGGCGAGGTCGAGGTTGAGGGCGGAGAGGTCCTGGGTGGCGCGGGCGGTGATCCGCGCGGTGCCGTCGAGACGGCCGGTCTCCGGGTCGAAGGCCAGGTCGAGGGCGTAGCGGCGGACGTCGTACCCGCCGTTGCCGAGCTTCGGGAAGTACGGGTCGCGCAGCCCGGCCGCGCCGGGGGTGCCCCGCACCCCGCCGGTCTCCGGGCCGCAGCCCCCGGCGAGGAGTCCGAGCACGGTGAGGGCCGCCGCCAGGACGGCGGCGGCCCTGGGGGACCTTCCGGTCCGGCTGCTCCGGTGCACACACGGATCCTAGACAAGTCGGACAGAAGATGACGGCGAGGGCGCCCGTCGGGGGGAGTCGGGCGCCCTCACCGGTTCGTGGGGCGTCCGCCGCGCGGGACCACTCCGCGCGGCGGACGGCGGTGGTGCTCCGGGTGTTACTTCGCCAGCTCGGCGGCACCGGCCTGGGCGAACTTCTCGTCCAGGTCGCCGGAGGGGGCGCCGGCCACGCCGATGCCCGCGATCGGGGCGCCGCCGGCGGTCACCGGGACGCCGCCGCCGAGGAAGAGCGTGCCGGGGATGTCCTTCAGGTTCGGGGCCTGGGCCAGGCGGCCGGCGAGGACCGAGGTCGGGGCGTTCCAGGAGACGGCCGTGTACGCCTTGCGCTCCGCCGACTCGTAGGACTGCGGGCCGGCGCCGTCGCCGCGCAGGGTGACGATCGTGTTGCCGTTGCGGTCGACCACGGCGACCGTCACCCGCTGGTTCTCCTTCTTCGCGGCCTCCAGGACGGCCTCGGCGGCGTCGGTGGCGGCCTCGACGGTGAGGTGGTTCGTCTGGAAGAGGTGGTCGTTCGCGGCGTCGGCCTTGACGACGGCGGCGGGAGCGGCGGCCGGGGCGGAGGCGTTCGCGGAGACGGCGCCGAAGGTGCCGGCGGCGAGGACGGCGGCGGCGGTGGCGCCGAGAACGATCTTCTTCTTCATGGTGGGCTCCCGAGGAGGTCGTGTCGGACCCGATCGGTCCGGTGTCCGGTGGAGGAGGGCGTGTCGTTCGCTCTGCAACCATCCTGGGCCCGGTCCCCGCCCCGTACGGTCCACGGTCCGGCTGCCCTCCCGGCGCGCACCGGACGATGCGGGGGTCAGCCGATCGGCTGATGCCCCCCTGGTCCCCGCGGGTCAGCATGGATACGTACCCCCAGGTCGGCGCGCGTGCGCCGACCGGGCGCGCAGCCCGCACGAGGAGGCGAGACGGTGGACCGGACCGGCCGGCACGCACGGCACACCCCCGGGGCCCCGCCCGCCCCGTACGGGCCCCTCGCCCCCGCCGCCCACGGCCAGGACGGCCGGGGCCCCGCCCACGACCCGGACGCCGGCTGGCTGGCGCGCGTCATGCACGTGGCGTTCTTCCTGCTCCTCGGCGCCTCCCTGGTCCGGTTCCTGATCCGGCACGAGTGGGAGGGCCGCAGCCTCTGGATCGTCGCCCTGAGCGGCGCCCTCGCCGCCCTGTACCTGCTCGGGCCCGTCATCGACACCCGCGCCACCCCGCGCCGGATCGCCTGGCTGTGCACGGTCGTCGCCGTGTGGGTGGTCCTCGTCGTCCTCGCGCCCAGCTTCGCCTGGTGCGCGGTCCCGCTCTTCTACACGGGCCTGCGGACCCTGCCGCCGAAGGCGGCGGTCGTCCTCGTCGCCCTCCTCACCGCCTTCGTCGTCTTCGCGCAGGTGCAGCTCTCGCACGGCGGCTGGGACCCCAACCTGATCGTGGCCCCGCCGGCCGTCGCCGCCCTCGCCACCGGCGTCTTCGTCCACTCCGAGCGGCAGGCGGCCCGCCAGCGCGCCCTCATCGACGACCTGATCCGCACCCGCCGCGAACTCGCCGCGATCGAACGGCGCGAGGGGACCCTCGCCGAGCGGCAGCGGCTCTCCATGGAGATCCACGACACCCTCGCCCAGGGCCTGTCCAGCCAGCAGATGCTCCTCCAGGCCGCCGACCGCACCTGGGACAGCGACCCGGGCACCGCCCGCCGGCACGTGCGGACCGCCGAGTCGATCGCCGAACGCAACCTCGCCGAGGCCCGCCGCTTCGTCCACGACCTGGCCCCCGCCGACCTCGCCGAGGGCGGCGGCCTGGAACAGGCGCTGCGCGGGCTCGCGGAGCGCGAGTCGGCCGCCTTCCGGGTCGACGGCACGCCCGTGCCGCTGCCGGACCGGGCCCAGTCGGCGCTGCTGCGGATCGCCCAGGGCGCGCTCGCCAACATCCGCGAGCACGCCGCCGCCACCTCCGCCGCCCTCACCCTCACCTACCTCGACGACCAGGTGGTCCTCGACGTCGCCGACGACGGCAGCGGCTTCGACCCGTCGGCCGCCCGCGACGGCGGCGGCGTCCGCGGCCACGGCCTGCCCGCCATGCGGGTCCGCGCCCAGCAGCTGGGCGGCACGCTTACGGTGGAGTCGACCCCCGGCGAGGGCACCGTGCTCTCCGCCGCCATCCCCCTCACCCCCTGACGGAGGGCCGGCCCGTGACCGTACGCATCCTGCTCTGCGACGACCACGTCGTCGTCCGCGCCGGACTGCTCGCCCTGCTGGGCTCCACCCCCGACATCGAGGTCGTCGGGGAGGCCGGCAGCGGCGAGGAGGCCGTCGCGATGGCCGCCAAGCTGAAGCCCGACGTCGTCCTGATGGACCTCCAGCTCGGCGCCGGCATCGACGGCGTGGAGGCCACCCGCCGGATCGCGCCGACCGGCGTCCACGTCCTCGTCCTCACCACGTACGACACCGACGCCGACATCACCCGCGCCATCGAGGCGGGCGCCACCGGCTACCTCCTGAAGGCCGAGCGGCCCGAGGAGCTGTTCGCCGCCATCCACTCCGCCGCCCAGGGCCGTACCGCGCTGTCCCCGCCGGTCGCCAGCCGGGTCATGGACCGGATGCGGGGCGCGGCGGGACCGTCGCTCACCGACCGGGAGCGGGACATCCTCGGCCAGCTCGCCCACGGCCTCGGCAACAAGGAGATCGCCCGCGCCCTCTTCATCAGCGAGGCCACCGTCAAGACCCACCTGGGCCGGATCTACGCCAAGCTCGGCGTCGACACGCGGGCCGGCGCCGTGGCCGTCGCGAAGGAACAGCGCCTGCTCCCCTGAGGCTGCTACCGTGCGCTGTCGTTCCCGTACACAGCGTCATACCCCCGTGGGAGAGCGCACGTGAAGATCGCCGTCGTCGGTGGCGGGCCCGCCGGCCTGTACCTCTCGATCCTGCTCAAGCGCCAGGACCCGGCCCACGAGATCGCCGTGTACGAGCGGAACGCGGCCGGCTCCACCTACGGCTGGGGCGTCACCTACTGGGCCGGGCTCCTCGACAAGCTGCGGGCCGGCGACCCCGAGTCCGCCACGGCCGTCGCCGACGCGTCGGTGACCTGGACCGACGGCCTCGCCATCGTCCGCGACGAACGGACCGTCCACCGCGGCGACGCCGGCTTCGGCATCGGCCGCCGCCGGATGCTCGGCCTGCTCGCCGACCGGGCCGCCGACCTCGGCGTCGAGATCGCGTACGAGCACCCGATCGCCGGCCCCGACGCCCCCGAACTGGCCGGCGCGGACCTCGTCGTCGCCGCCGACGGCGTCCACAGCGCGCTGCGCGAGGCCCACGCCGACCACTACGGCGCCGCCTTCGCCACCGGCCGCAACCCGTACATCTGGCTCGGCACCAGCAAGGTCTTCGACTCCTTCAGCTTCGCGTTCAAGGAGACCGACCACGGCTGGATCTGGTGCTACGCCTACGGCTTCAGCGGCGAACGCTCCACCTGCGTCGTCGAGTGCGCCCCCGGCACCTGGACCGGCCTCGGCCTGGACACCCTGCCCGAGGCCGACTGCCTGGCCCTCCTGGAGAAGCTCTTCCACGACCTCCTCGACGGGCACGCCCTCATCGGCCGCGACCGCGGCGCCGAACCCGCCCAGTGGCTCCGCTTCCGCACCCTCACCACGCGGACCTGGCACCGCGACCGGACCGTCCTCCTCGGCGACGCCGCCCACACCACCCACTACTCGATCGGCGCCGGCACCACCCTCGCCCTGGAGGACGCCCTCGCGCTCGCCGAAGCCCTCCGCACCCACCCGGACGACCTCGACACCGCCCTCACCCTCTACGGGAAGCGGCGCCGCGCCGAACTCGTCTCCGCCCAGAGCGCCGCCCGCCTCAGCGCCCAGTGGTACGAGAACCTGCCCCGCTACATGAACCTGCCGCCGCGGCAGATGTTCGCCCTCCTCGGCCAGCGCCACTCGCCGCTCCTGCCGTACGTGCCGCCGCAGCTCTACTACCGGCTCGACCGCGCCGCCGGCAGCCTGGAGCCGCTGCGCCGCCTCAAGCGCTGGCTGGGCCCCCGGGTGGCACGGGCGGTCCACCGCGCCTGACGGCCGGGGACCATGACACCATCAGGGCGTGCTCGACATCGGCTACTCCCTCTCCCGGCGCTTCCCCGACCCCCCGCAGACCGACTACCGGCGGGCGGACGTGCACGCCCTGCGCCACGACCTCTTCTGCGGCGACGTCTACCTCGCGGACACCAAGCAGGACCGCGAGGTCTCCACCGCCTGGGGCTGGGTGCCCGTCCTCGACTTCGCCTGGGCGCTCTGCGACATCGTCGAGCAGCTCGACAAGGACCCGAAGGGCAGCCGCGCCTCCCGCCCCCAGTACGCCGAACTCGACTTCACCGAGTCCTCGGACCGGATGCTCTTCGAGCGCCGCTTCGGCTGGGTCGACGTCGAGGCCGACTGGATGCCCGGCGACGAGGCGCCGCTCACCTTCTCCCACGCCGAACTGCGCCGCGAGGCCCGCGACTTCCTCCACGACCTGATCGCCGACCTCACCGACATGCACGAGGGCCTGGCCGACAACCCGGCCGTCTGGGACCTCCAGGCCCGCTTCCCCCGCGTCCGCTAGCCCCCCCTCAGTCCTCCACCCGCACCCCCAGCCGCGCCGCGAGCACCGGCGCCAGGTCGAGCAGCTGCGCCGTCGAGACCACCGCGCCCGCCAGGGACTCCACCCCGCGCGCGATCTCCAGGCGCCGCACCCCGCGCAGGTCCACGTCCGTCAGCCGCGCCCCCGAGAAGTCCACCCCGGCCAGCTCGCAGTCCACGAACGACACCCGCTCCAGGACCGCCCCGCCGAAGTCCGGCTCCACCAGCACGCACCCCTCGAAGACGACGTCCCGCAGCCGCGCCCCCCGCAGGTTCGGGTACTCCCACTTCCCGCCCCGCACCAGCACCCGCTCCCACACCGAGCCGTGCAGCCGCGTCCCCCCGAACCGCGCCTCCACCACCTCCGCGTCCCGCAGCTGCGCCTCCGACAGGTCGGCGCCCACGCCCCGTACGGCCTCCAGGCGCGAGTCCAGGAAACGCGCCCCCGTCAGCCGCGCCTCGTCGAGCGCGCACGCGCGCAGCGCGCAGTCCAGGAACCGGGCGCCCTCCCCCGACGCGCCCGCCAGGTCGAGCCCGGCCAGCTCCAGGCCGTCGTAGTCCCCGTCGGGCTCCAGCCCGCCCTCGTACGGCTCCAGGGGCGGCAGCCGCAGCTCCACCCGGCGGGGCGGCTTGGTCGTTCGCTTCATGCGCCCATCGTGACGCACGCCACCGACAACGGCCCCTTGACCTCAACCAAGGTCGAGGTAGCAGGGTGAGCCGCACAGCACAGCACAGCACCGCCACCGACGCACCGTCACCGACGACAGGGGAACCGTCATGCACGCCGTCCGCCTCCACGCCTTCGGACCCGCCGAGAACCTCACCTACGAAGAGGTGCCCGACCCCGTCCCCGGCCCCGGCCAGGTCCGGATCGCCGTCACCGCCGCCGGCGTCCACCTCCTCGACACCGCCCTCCGCCAGGGCCACCCCGGCCCCTTCCCCACCCCCGCCGCACTCCCCACCGTCCCCGGCCGCGAGGTCGCCGGCACCGTCGACGCCCTCGGCGACGGCACCGACCCCTCCTGGCTCGGCCGGCGCGTCGTCGCCCACCTCGGCATGAACCCCGGCGGCTACGCCGAACGCGCCGTCACCGACACCGACCGCCTCCACGCCCTCCCCGACCACCTCGGCGACGCCGAAGCCGTCGCCATGATCGGCACCGGCCGCACCACCCTCGGCATCCTCCGGTTCACCGACCTCGGCCCCGACTCGGTCGCGATCGTCCCCGCCGCCGCCGGCGGCATCGGCACCCTCCTCGTCCAGTACGCCAAGAACACCGGCGCCACCGTCATCGGCCTCGCCGGCGGCCCCGCCAAGACCGCCCGCGCCCGCGACAACGGCGCCGACCTCGCCGTCGACTACACCCGCCCCGACTGGCCCGCCGACGTCCGCGCCTTCCTCGGCGACCGCACCGCCACCGTCGTCTTCGACTCCGTCGGCGGCGCCACCGGCCGCGCCGCCGTCGACCTCCTCGGCAAAGGCGGACAGCACCTCGTCTTCGGCTGGTCCAGCACCGGGATCCACGAAGGCGAACCCCTCACCTTCACCGAGAACGAACTCACCGCGCGCGGCATCACCTCCGACTCCGTCCTCGGCCCCGTCATGATCCAGAAGGCCGGCGGCGACATCCGCACCCTCGAACGCGCCGCCCTCGCCGCCGCCTCCGACGGCACCCTCCGCCCCGCCGTCCACCGCTTCCCCCTCGCCGAAGCGGCGAAAGCCCACCGCGCCCTGGAGACCCGGGGCACGATGGGCAAGGTGGTCCTGATTCCCTGAAGCGACCTCAGACGCCGAGCACGTCCCACGAGTGCGCCTTGAACTCCTTGCGGAAGTCCTCGTGGTCCTCCCACATCCGGGCGATGGAGCGCAGCACGTCCCAGTTGTGCTCCAGCGCCTGGTCCACCACCTGGCGCAGCTCCGGCGCCGTCCCCCGCTTCTCCACCAGACCGCCCACCTGCGAGGCCGCCTGCACCGTGTACCGCAGCGCCCGCAGGGAGCGGGAGGTGTCGTCCATCCCGAAACCGTGGTCACTGCCGTTCGCCGGGTCGAACAGCGGCGTCAGCCGCGCCTCGATGAAGTCGGTGATCCGCCGGAACCGGGCCTCGACGCCCATGTCGTCACCGTGATTGCCGTGATCGTTGCACATGAGGACTTCCTACACCGTCGCCGGAGCACCCAGCGCCGCCAGGGCCCCGTCCGTCAGCCGGTACACCGACCACTCCTCCTGCGGGCGGGCGCCCAGCGACTCGTAGAAGTCGATCGACGGCTCGTTCCACTTCAGCACCGACCACTCCAGCCGCTCGTATCCGCGCTCCACGCAGATCCGCGCCAGCTCCGCCAGCAGCGCCTTCCCGTGACCGCCGCCGCGCGCCTCCGGACGCACGTACAGGTCCTCCAGGTAGATACCGTGCACCCCGCGCCACGTCGAGAAGTTGAGGAACCAGAGCGCGAAGCCGACCGGCTCCCCGTCCTCGGTCTCCGCGATGTGCGCGAAAGCGGCCGGACGCTCCCCGAACAGCGCCTCGCGCAGCTGCCCGGGGGTCGCCCGGACCTCGTCGAGGGCCTTCTCGTACTCCGCGAGGTCACGGATCAGGGCATGGATGACGGGCACGTCGGCCGGCGTGGCGGTACGGATCATGCCCTCAGCGTGCCAGCAGCGCCCGCGCGATGACCACCTGGTCCGCGTCCAGCGCCGACGCGCCGTCCTCCACCTCCCACAGCCCGTTCTGCAGCACCCGGCCCAGCGTCCACGCCAGCGCCCGCTCCCGGTCGAGCCCCAGCCGCTCCGTCAGCAGGTCGAACCGCCACCGGATCTCCGCCGGATCCGGATTCCACAGGTCCGTCAGCGCCGGCAACAGCTCGAACCCCGGATCCCCGGCCAGCGGCTTCGGATCGATCGCCAGCCACGGCTCCCGCTCCGCGCCCAGCACGTTGTCGTAGTGCAGGTCCCAGTGCAGCAGCCGGTCCCCCGGCTCCCCCGCCACCTCACGGACCGCCGCCGCGCAGTCCGCCAGCAGCGCCGCGTCCCCGGCACCCAGCCGCGCCACCACGCCCGGCACCCGGGCGAGCATCCGCGCGGCGATCGCGTCCAGCCGCCGCAGCCCCGGCGGCGCGGGCAGCGCGGACAGCCGGGCGAGCAGCCCGGCCAGGACCCGCACCGCCTCCCGCTCGTCGCCGAGCCGCGACAGGTGCCGCCGCTCGTCGGCCCGCTCCAGCAGCATCGTGCCCGTCCCCGGATCGTGCTCCAGAAGCCGCACCGCCCCGTCGCCGCCCCACGCGCGCAGCGCGACCGGCTCCCCCTCGCTCTCCTCGTCGAGCAGCTGGAGCTTCAACGCCGCCGGCGTCCCGTCCGCCCGCTCCACCGGCAGCACCAGCGACGCCACCCCGTGCATCGAGGCCCCCGCGAGCCGCAACCCCCACCGGCCCAGGAACTCCTCCGCCCGCCCCGGCAGCGCGGCGACGAACGCCCGCCCCGCCTCGCCGTTGTACCGCTCCTGCGACCTCGCCAGTTCCTCCGGTACGTGAATCACCCCACGACCCTACGACCCCGGCGCCCCGCCCGACAGCCGCCCGAACTCCCCCGCGTCGTACACCCCCGCCCCGCCGCCTGGAGAGACCCTTCCGGAGCGACGAAATCCGCACCCCCGAACCCAGGCGCGCCCCCCGCGCCCACCCGCCGCCGAAAGACCCGTTTCCAGGGGACCGACGCCCCCGGTACCCTCCCGCCACGCACCGGGAAGAGGGACAACATGAACACCAGCACGGTCAACGGCGGCATCTCGTTCTGGTTCGCGCAGCAGGGACTGCCGGACCCCCGCGAACCGCTCCCCGGCGACCGCACCGCCGACGTCTGCATCGTCGGCGGCGGCTACACCGGCCTGTGGACCGCCTACTACCTGAAGAAGGCCGTCCCCTTCCTCGACATCGTCGTCCTGGAGGCCCGCTTCTGCGGCTACGGCGCCTCCGGCCGCAACGGCGGCTGGCTCTACAACGGCATCGCCGGCCGCGACCGCTACGCGAAACTCCACGGCCACGACGCCGCCGTCCGCCTCCAGCAGGCCATGAACGCCACCGTCACCGAGGTCCTCGACGTCCTCGACACCGAGAAGATCGACGCCGACCAGCACCGCGGCGGCGTCCTCGAAGTCGCCCTCACCCCCGCCCAGCTCACCCGCCTCAAGGAGTTCCACGCCGTCGAGCACGCCTTCGGCGAGACCGACCGCGAGATCTACGGCGCCCGCGAGACCGCCGACCGCATCCGCGTCGCCGGCGCCGTCGGCTCCTCCTGGACCCCCCACGGCGCCCGCCTCCACCCCGTCAAGCTCGTCACCGGCCTCCGCACCGCCGTCGAAGCCCTCGGCGTCACCATCCACGAATCCACCCCGGTCACCGAGATCGAGCCCAAGCACGCCGTCACCCCCTACGGCACCGTCCGCGCCCCCTACGTCCTGCGCTGCACCGAGGGCTTCACCGCCTCCCTCGCCGGCCAGCGCCGCACCTGGCTCCCCATGAACTCCTCCATGATCGCCACGGAGCCGCTCACCGACGCCCAGTGGGACTCCCTCGGCTGGAACGGCCTCGAAACCCTCGGCGACATGGCCCACGCCTACATGTACGCCCAGCGCACCGCCGACGGCCGCATCGCCCTCGGCGGCCGCGGCGTCCCCTACCGCTACGGCTCGAAGACCGACAACGACGGCCGCACCCAGCCCCAGACCGTCCAGGCCCTCCACGACCTCCTGATCCGCTTCTTCCCCCAGCTCGCGGGAATCCGCGTCGACCACGCCTGGTCCGGCGTCCTCGGCGTCCCCCGCGACTGGTGCGCCACCGCCACCCTCGACCGCACCACCGGCATCGGCTGGGCCGGCGGCTACGTCGGCTCCGGCGTCGCCACCGCCAACCTCGCCGCCCGCACACTCCGCGACCTCATCCAGCAGGACTCCGGCCAGTCCGGCCCCACCGACCTCACCACCCTCCCCTGGGTGAACCACAAGGTCCGCAAGTGGGAGCCGGAACCCTTCCGCTGGCTCGGCGTCCAGACCATGTACGCCGCCTTCCGCGGCGCCGACCGCCGCGAGACCACCGCCCACACCCCCACCACCGACCCCATCGCCACCTGGGCCAACCGCATCGCGGGCCGCTGACGACGACGGCGCCCCGACCACCCGGCCGGGGCGCCGCCCCCTCACTCCACCTCGATCCCGAAGTCCCCCACCAGCTCCTCCAGACCGCCCCGGTACCCCTTGCCGCCCAGCACGAAGTCCCAGTCACCGCCCGCCCGCCTCCGGAACGACCCGAGAACGAGCGCCGTCTCCCCCGCCCGCCCCTCGGACACCTCAAGACGGTCGAGCTCGACGCCCGAGTCGTCCCGCAACCGGATCCCCGCCTCCGTGAACCCGCCCAGATCCGCGTCGGGATTCACCTCCGGATCCACCGCCGCCACCAGGACCAGCCGGTCCGCCCGCGCGGGCAGCGCGTCGAAACCGACCCGCACCGCCGCCCGGTCCCCCGGCACCGCCGGCACCATCGCCACCGAACCGTCCGGCGTGGCGGGGTTGTTGAAGAAGACGAACCACTCGTCCCCGAGCACCCGGTTCCCCGCGCAGACCAGCGCGCACACGTCCAGCGCGGCCGCCCCCGACCACACCATCCCCAGCAGGTTGAAGTCCTCCGCCGCCTCGGCGGGCGCGGACACCGGCGCGGGCGCGGGCGCCCCCCGAGAAGCGGACCCACCGCCCAACCGGCCCCGCAGACCGTGCTGGTGCAGCAGATCGACGAGCTCGGTCCCCGAGATCAACGTCAACGGCTTGCCATTGGCGAAGGTGTACGAACCCGGCCCGAACTTCGACGTCGTGACCAGGACCCCCTTGTTGGCCCCCGCCCCCTGCACGGTCCCGAACAGATCCCGCACCGCGGACGGCGGCACGGTGTTCCGGTACCGCTTCACCTGCACGACGATCGCCCCGCCACTGATCGGATCGGGATCCAGCGCCTCGACGTCGACACCCCCGTCGTTCGACCGGCGCGTGGTCACCGCCTGCAACCCCCGCGCCCGGAACAGCTCCGCCACCAGCCCCTCGAAGGCGATCGGATCCATCGCGAGCAGATCCGGCTCCTCACCGTCCCCCTGCACCACCACGTCGGAACCCACCTGACCGGGCTCCCGCAGCGGCACCACCGCCACCCGCTCCTCCGGCTTCGCCGACAGACGACCCCCCAGCGCCCCCGTCAGGCACTCCACGGCCCCCACCATCTCCAGGTTCAGCCGCTCGAAAGCCCGCCGCTCCACCACCGCGGACGCCACGCACACCCGCGCCTCCAGACCCGTCGCCGGATCCACCCCGCCCACGTACCCGTTCAGAGCGACAGCCTCCAGCGCCCCGAACCGGTCCGCGACGAACAGCTCCCGCACCGCGAGCAGCACGCTCTGCGCGAGCACCTCCCGGTACAGCGCCCGCCGCTGCGTCACCGGCCGCGGCACCTCCTTCTCCTGGTCGGTGCTCGGCAGGTACTTGACCCCCTTCGCCTCCGGCACCACCTCGTACCCCGGCAGCCCCCAGTCCAGCACCAGGACCCGGCCCGCCCGGTCGTACGCCGCCGACACCTCGCGCGGAAAGCCCTCGGGCCACGCCGTCGAAGCGAAGAGGACCGCCGAGAAGAACTCCACCGCCGTGTCCGCGTCCCCCGACCGCAGCGCCGCCGCGGTCCCCTCGACCCCGGCGTTGTGCGCCCGCACCTCCGCGAGCCGCCCCGCCGCCCACGCGTCGTACTCGCGCCGGTAGGCCGCCAGCGTCTCCACCCGCCTCGCCTCCGCCGCCTGCGCCGCGTACCAGTCGCGCTCGAACCGCTCCCGCGCCCCGAACCCCCGGTAGCTCCCCTGGTCCGGCATCGCCACCGGCTGCCCCAGCGCCCCCGGCGCGAACGGCTCGACCTCCTCCGCCCACCGCAGCGACTCCACCCCGAAGCCGGGCGTCCGGCACCCCGCCGCGAGCAGCCCCCGCAGCGCCTCGACCCGCTCGTCCAGCTCCCGCGTCCGCCGCAGCGCGTCCTCCTCCCGGTGCTGCCGGTACGCCGCCCTCTGCTCCCGCTGCACCCGCGCCAGACCCTGCTCGTACGCCCGCTGCTGCCGCTCCGCCTCGCGCTGCTGCCGCAGCACCGCCTGGTGCCGCCCCTCCCGCTCCCGCTGCGCCACCCGCTGCTGCTCGGCCCAGATCCCGATCAGCCCACCGGAACGCCGACCCATCGACCACACCCCTCCCCGGAGAAACCCCACACCACCTGTACGCCCCCGTAACGCACAAGTGTCCCGGACCAGAGTGGTCCGGGACACGAGTTCGGTGGAGCCCCCTGTCGGATTCGAACCGACGACCTGCCGCTTACAAGGCGGCCGCTCTGGGCCGGACTGAGCTAAGGAGGCACACGCGCGTTCCCACGCGTGAGTGGCCTCCACTCTACACAGCGCCACCGACGCCTCCGAAGAACTTCCGAACCCCCGTAACCACCCGCCCACCCGTTCGTTGATCGGACGGGAGTGCAGTTCCGACTATCGGACAGCACAAGGGGGAGGAACGATGGCGCAGCCGTCCGAGGAGGCGCCCCGGCGGGTGGTCGGCGCCGAGGCGAAGCAGGTGAAGCGGGACGTCCTGGGCATCGCCGACCGGCGCAAGCACCAGGGTCGTGTCGCGATCCCCGTGCAGCGGCGCGCCAAGGAGGCGGGGACGCAGCAGCGCGTGTACCGCTACCGCTTCTATCCCATCTCCGACCAGGCCGAGCAGTTGTCGCGGACCTTCGGCGCCTGCCGGTGGGTCTACAACGAGGGGCTGGCCCTGCGGTCCGGCGCCTGGGAGCGGCATCGGGTGTCGGTCGGGTTCGCGGAGACGTGCCGGGCGCTGACCGGGTGGAAGCGGGAGGAGGGGAAGGAGTGGTTGCGGGAGGTGTCGTCGACGGTGTTGCAGCAGGCGTTGCGCCATCTGGACGGGGCGTTCTCCCAGTTCTTCCGGCAGTCGGCGAAGTATCCGCAGCGGAAGCGGAAGGGTCGTTGCCGGGACAGCGCGGTGTACGTCCGGACCGGTTTCCGGTGGGTGGAGGATCCGGAGCGGCCGGGCACGGGGCTGGTGACGCTGGCGAAGCAGTCGGTCCCTCTGGACGTCCGCTGGTCGCGGCCGTTGCCGGCGGGACAGGTGCCGGTGCGGTTGACCGTGACGCGTGACCGGGCGGGGCGTTTCTTCCTGTCGGTGCTGGTGGAGGAGCGGATCGATCCGCTGCCGCCGGTGTTCGTGCCGGGGACGTCGGCGCCGAAGGCGGTGGGACTGGACCTGGGCTTGGCGTCGCTGGTCACGCTGGACGACGGGTCGACGCTGGCGCATCCGCGTCTGCTGAGGAAGTACGGCGATGAGCTGGCCCGGCGGCAGCGGGAGCTGCACCGGAAGGAGAGGGGTTCGGCGAACCGGGGGAAGGCGCGGGAGCGCATCGCGCGGTTGTACGCCCGGATCGGCGATGTGCGCAGGGATCTGCTGGATCAGTTCACCACCCGCCTCGTGCGCGAGAACCAAGTGCTCGTGGTGGAGGACCTGCCCGTCTCGAATCTGATGCGTCCGGCGCGCGGGAAGGGGCGGCGCCGTAAGGCGAAGCTGAACCAGTCGATCCTGGACGCGGCGTGGGGCGAGCTGTTGCGGCAGTTGCGGTACAAGTGCGCGTGGTACGGGCGGACGCTGGTGGTCGTGGACCGGTTCTTCCCGTCGACGCGGCGGTGCTCGGCCTGCCACACGAAGGGTCCGAGGCTCGACGTGTCGGTCCGGGAGTGGGTCTGCGCGGAGTGCGGGGCCGTGCACGAGCGGGACCACAACGCGGCGGTGAATCTCCGGGACGAGGGGATGCGGCTGTACGGGCAGGTGGTGGCCTCGCTGCCGCCCGGCAGGCCGGCGCCGTCGCTGATCCGGGCGTCGGAGCTGCCGGAAGCGGCCCTGGCCCCGTAGGACGAAGGAAAGCGGTACGGACCGACGGGCCGTCGGTCCGGAATGCCTGTGGAGCCCGCGTAAGACCGGCTCGGCGTGGCCCTCAGGGCCGTGTCGGTTCGGCGATGGGCGCTGAAGCAGGAAGTGCCGCGTGTGCGGCAGGGCCAAAAGTGGATCGCTCTGGCTCGTCACCGGCACAGGGTCAAAAATCCGTCGCTCTGCCCCTCGGCCGAGCCCCTCGAAAATCTCATCGACTCCGACTGCTGACAGACCGGACATCGCCGGGGTAGCGTCGACCGGAGTTCACTCTGGTGGACTAGACCCATCCTTCCTTCCACTCGGATCGTCCGGCACGTTCCTGCCGGTGAAGGGACGCATCACCATGGCTTCTGTCACTTTCGACAAGGCGACCCGGATCTACCCCGGCGCCAAGACCCCCTCCGTCGACCAGCTCGACATCGAGATCGGCGACGGCGAGTTCCTCGTCCTCGTCGGGCCCTCGGGCTGCGGCAAGTCGACCTCGCTGCGCATGCTGGCGGGTCTGGAGGACGTCAACGCGGGCGCCATCCGCATCGGTGACCGTGACGTCACCCACCTGCCGCCGAAGGACCGGGACATCGCCATGGTGTTCCAGAACTACGCGCTCTACCCGCACATGACCGTCGCCGACAACATGGGCTTCGCGCTCAAGATCGCCGGCGTCAACAAGAGCGAGATCCGCGCGAAGGTCGAAGAGGCCGCGAAGATCCTCGACCTCACCCAGTACCTGGACCGCAAGCCGAAGGCGCTCTCCGGCGGCCAGCGCCAGCGCGTCGCCATGGGCCGCGCGATCGTGCGCGAGCCGCAGGTCTTCCTCATGGACGAGCCGCTGTCGAACCTCGACGCCAAGCTCCGCGTCTCGACCCGTACGCAGATCGCCGGCCTGCAGCGCCGTCTCGGGATCACGACGGTGTACGTGACCCACGACCAGACCGAGGCCCTCACCATGGGCGACCGCGTCGCCGTGCTGAAGGACGGTCTGCTCCAGCAGGTCGACTCGCCGCGCAACATGTACGACAAGCCCGCCAACCTCTTCGTCGCCGGCTTCATCGGCTCCCCGGCCATGAACCTGATCGAGGTTCCGATCACGGACGGCGGCGTGAAGTTCGGCAACAGCATCGTCCCGGTCTCCCGTGACGCGCTGGCGGCCGCCGCGGCCAACGGCGACACCACGGTCGTCGTCGGTGTCCGCCCGGAGCACTTCGACGTCTCGGGTCCGACGAGCAAGGACGGCGTGGCCGTGACGGTCAACGTGGTCGAGGAGCTCGGTTCCGACGGCTTCGTGTACGGCTCGACCCGGGTCGGCGGCGAGGACAAGGACATCGTGATCCGCGTCGGCGGCCGTGAGATCCCGGCGAAGGGCTCCACGCTGCACGTCGTTCCGCGCGCCGGTGAGCTGCACGTCTTCTCCAAGTCGACGGAGCAGCGCATCAGCGAGTGACCCTCGCCCGAGGGCATCGCCCGAAGCAGTGGCGAACGGCCCCGTGTCCCTTGCGGACGCGGGGTCGTTCGTTTAAACGGGCTTACCCCGGAAAACCCCGGCATTCGGGGCTCTCCCCGGGCCCGGCGTCAACACGGGATTCGAAAAGCCGCGTCGAACCATCGCTCGCGAGAGTGACTAAATGTCGCCATATCACTACCGGCCGCTACGCTCGCCAGCGTGACGCACACTGCCCGCCGTATCGGCCGCTCCCTCGCCCTCGTCCTGCCCGTCGTCCTGGTCCTGTCGGGAACGCTCGCGGTGTCCGCCGTGCCGTGGGCCGGCCAGGACTCCGACGGCCAGATGCTGACCGCCTCCTCCGCGGACGTCTCCACGCGCGCGAAGTCCCGCGCCCCGCAGGACGTGCTGCGCGACCGGCTGCTCTCCGAGCTCCAGCAGAAGGACCCGGGTGTCGCCCTGACCCACCTGCAGCGCGAGGTGGAGAACCGTCCCTCGCTCGCCGAGCACTGCGTGTCGATCGCGCGTGCCCTCGGCCGTGCCGCCGTCGAGCACTACGGTCCGGCCCGGGCGCAGGCGTTCTCCCGCCCGGTCTGCGACACGTCGTACGCGACCGGCGTGATGCGCGCGACGGGCTGAGCGCCGTCACCGCGTCCGCGCCCGCGGGGGGCCTAGGGTTCCCCGTATGCACACCACTCCGACGCAGGCCGTGGTCCTGGCGGGCGGCCAGGGCTCGCGGCTGCGCCCCTACACCGATGACCGTCCCAAGCCGATGGTCGAGATCCCGGGCACCGGGATCCCGATCATCGGCCATCAGCTTTCCTGGCTGGCCGCCGAGGGCGTGACCGACGCCGTCGTCTCCTGCGGGCACCTCGCCGGGGTCCTCCAGGAGTGGCTGGAGGAGACGGAGCTGCCGTTGAAGGTGACCACGGTCGTCGAGTCCGAGCCGCTGGGCCGTGGGGGCGGTCTCAAGTACGCGGCCGCGCACCTGCCCGAGCCGGACCGGCCGTGGTACGCGACCAACGGCGACATCTGGACCCGTTTCTCGTTGCGGGAGATGGCCGCCTTCCACGACGAGCGGGACGCCGTCGCCACGCTCGCCCTGGCCCGGCCCCGCATTCCGTGGGGTGCCGTCGAGACCGACACCTTCGGGCACATCACCGACTTCGTCGAGGCGCCGCCGTCGCCGTTCCTCATCAACGCCGGGGTGTACGTCTTCTCCGCGGCCTTCGCCGAGCTTCTTCCGGACCTCGGTGACCACGAGCGGACCACGTTCCCCCGGCTCGCCCGTGAGCGGCGGCTGGCCGGTTTTCCGCTGCCCCAGGGGGCGTACTGGAGGGCCATCGACACCGCCAAGGACCTGACGGAGGCGGCGAAGGAGCTGGCCGCGCAGGGGCGCTGAGGGCGTCGCGCACGACGGAAGAGGCGGCACCGTCTGGTGGGACGGTGCCGCCTCTTCCGTACGCGTACGGCTCCGGGCTCAGCCCAGCAGGCCGCCGATCGGGTTCTGCGGGGCGTCGCCGCCCGTCGGGGCCTCCTCGGTCGGCGGCTGTTCGCTCGTCGAGCCGGTGGAGCCGGACGAGCCGGTCGTCCCGCCCGTGGTGGTCGGGGCGTCACTGGTGGACGGCGGCGGCGCGGGCTTGCTCTGGGTCGGCGAGGAGCTGCCGCTGGTGGCGCCGCCGCCGGTGGTGGTGCGCGGGGCCGTCGGGCGGGTCTCCTGCGTCGGGGAGGAGCTGCCGCTGCCGGTCTCCGTCGGCCGGGTGGTCGTCTCCTCGGTCTCCTCGGTCTCCTCGCGGGCCTCGGTGCTCGTCGACGCGGACGGCTCCGGGCGCTCGCCGCGCGGCGACTCCGACGGGGTCCGGCGCCGCTCCGGCTCGGTGGGGAGGGGCTGGCCGGGGAGGTGGTTGATCGGGTCGTCGTGGGGGCCGGGGACGGTGACCATCTCGGTGGAGCGGACGGCGCCGCCGAGGACGGAGCCGATCAGGAGGGTGAGGCCGACGACCACGGAGGCGAAGAGGGTCGAGCGGCGCAGGACGCGGCGGCGCAGTTCCCAGAGTTCGGCGCGGGGGCCGAGGGTGCGCCAGGCTTCGCCGGCGAGGCGCCCGTCGAGGGAGTAGACGGGGGCGCCGGCGATGATCAGGGGGGACCAGGCGGCGAGGTAGATGATGTCGGGGGCGTCGTAGACGGGGACGGTGCGCCAGCTGACGGTGAGGATCAGGGCGGCGGACAGGAGGGCGCCGACGACGGCGGCGACCCGCTGCCAGAGGCCGAGGACGGTGAGGACGCCGACGACGACCTGGAGGAAGGCGACGGTCAGTCCGGCGCCGACGGGGTGTTGGAGGGCGAAGTCGCGGAGGGGTTCGGCGAGGGGCCAGGGGTGGAGCTGGGTGAGCCACTTGACCATGGAGCCGCGTTCGCCGCCGTCGAAGTAGACGGGGTCGCAGAGCTTGCCCATGCCGGCGTAGATGGAGATGAAGCCGAGGAAGACGCGGAGCGGCAGGAGCACCACGCCGAGGTTCATCCGCCGGCCGGGGTAGTAGGCGTGGCGGACGGTGTCGGGGCCGTTCCGCTGGGGGTGCGGGCGGGTCTCCTCGTACGCGGGTGGTTCGGGCCGCATCTCGTACACGTCGTCGTAGGCGCCCTCGGCGCGCCGCATGGGCGGCAGGAGGGGGGCGGCGGCCTCGGCGGGGACGACGGGGGTGGGCATGGTGTCGTCGATGCGGGGGATGGTCTGGGTGGTCGGCTCCAGCGTGGAGACCGCGCCGGCGGGGGCCGCCGAGGATTCCCGTACGGCCTGGAGGAGTCCGGTGGCGCCGGGGGTGGCCTTGCCGGTCCACACGACGGGGCGGCGCCGCGGTGCCCCCGCACCGCCGGCCGCTCCGGAGAGGGCGGCCATGCGCGGGTTCGCGGCGAACTTCGGCTGTTGGGCCGGCGCGAGCCGCACACGGAAGCTGGCGTGGTTCACGATCACCTGGGCGGGATCGGAATCCACTTTGACCATGCTCAGGGAGGGCTGATCGTCGAACCCCGGCCGGGGCGTTCTGGTGTCCACACTCATCTAACCGAGTGACGCGGGGTTAGGACACTGCCTTGACGGGCTCGGAATGTCCGAGACCCGTCAAGATCACGGCCGGGGCGGCTGACCCGAACGGGTCGTTCCGTCCGGTCAGGCCATGCGGCGGCGGGCGGCCTCGTAGAGGACGACGCCGGCGGCGACGCCGGCGTTGAGGGATTCGGCGCCGCCGGGCATGGGGATGCGGACGAGGAAGTCGCAGGTCTCGCCGACGAGGCGGGAGAGGCCCTTGCCCTCGGAGCCGACGACGATGACGACGGGGCCGGAGAGCGCCTCCAGCTCGTGGACCTCGTGGTCGCCGTCGGCGGCGAGGCCGACGACGGTGAGGCCGGCCTTCTGGTACTGCTCCAGGCAGCGGGTGAGGTTGGTGGCGCGGGCGACGGGGGTGCGGGCGGCGGTGCCGGCGGAGGTCTTCCAGGCGCCGGCGGTCATGCCGGCGGCGCGGCGCTCGGGGACGACGACGCCGTGGCCGCCGAAGGCGGAGACGGAGCGGACGACGGCGCCGAGGTTGCGCGGGTCGGTGACGCCGTCGAGGGCGACGATGAGGGGGTCCTCGTGGTCGTCGTAGGCGGCGGCCGCGAGGTCCTCGGGGTGGGCGTACTCGTAGGGCGGGACCTGGAGGACGAGGCCCTGGTGGTTGAGGCCGTTGGTCATCCGGTCGAGCTCGGGGCGCGGCGCCTCCATGATGTTGATGTTGCCGCGGCCGGTGGCGAGGTTGAGGGCCTCGCGCACGCGCTCGTCGTTGTCGATGAACTGCTGGACGTAGAGGGTGGTGGCGGGGACGCCGTCGCGCAGGGCCTCGAAGACGGGGTTTCGGCCGACGACCATCTCGGCCTGGCCCTTGCCGCCGCGGCGGGCGACGGGCTTGCGCTTGGCCGCGTTGCGGGCCATCGCGTTGGAGACGCGGTAGGCCTTGTGGCCCTTGCGGTCCTCGGCCTTGGGCGTGGGGCCCTTGCCCTCCAGGCCACGGCGTCGCTTGCCACCGCTGCCGACCGTCGCGCCCTTCTTGTTCGACGTGCGACGTCCCCTGCGCTGGCTGTTCCCGGCCATGGTTGCTACCTGTTCCTCTAACTGCGTGCGTACGAAGTCTGTAAGTGAAGTGTGCCGCCCGGGGCTCCGGGCGGCACGTCATCGGGTGTTCTATCGGTTGGCGATGGTCCAGCGGGGGCCGTCGGGGCTGTCCTCGATGGCGAGGCCGGACCGGGTGAGCTGGTCGCGGATCGCGTCGGCGGTGGCCCAGTCCTTGCGCTCGCGGGCGGCTTCGCGCTGCTGGAGCACGAGCCGGACGAGGGTGTCGACGACGCCGTGGAGTTCTTCGCCGCCGCCGGTCTCGTCGGCCCACTGGGGGTCGAGGGGGTCGAGGCCGAGGACGCCGAGCATGGCGCGGACCTCGGCGAGGCGGGCGATGGCCTCGTCCTTGTCGTCGGCGGCGAGGGCGCTGTTGCCCTGGCGGACGGTGGTGTGGATGATCGCGAGGGCGTGCGGGACGCCCAGGTCGTCGTCCATGGCCTCGGCGAAGGCCGGGGGGACCTCGGTGGCGGGCGGGACGGTCCGGCCGGCCTTCTCGGTGGCGCGCTGGACGAAGCCCTCGATGCGGGCGAAGGCGGCCTCGGCCTCGCGCAGGGACTCCTCGCTGTACTCGATCATCGAGCGGTAGTGCGGGGTGCCCAGGTAGTAGCGGAGGACGATGGGGCGCCAGTTCTTGACCATCTCCGAGACGAGGACGGAGTTGCCGAGCGACTTCGACATCTTCTCGCCGCTCATGGTGACCCAGGCGTTGTGCACCCAGTACCGGGCGAACTCGTCGCCGAAGGCCTTGGCCTGGGCGATCTCGTTCTCGTGGTGGGGGAAGATCAGGTCGAGGCCGCCGCCGTGGATGTCGAAGGCGGAGCCGAGGTACTTGTGGGCCATGGCCGAGCACTCCAGGTGCCAGCCGGGGCGGCCGCGGCCCCAGGGGGTCTCCCAGTCGGGCTCGCCGGGCTTGGTCGCCTTCCACATGGCGAAGTCGCGGGGGTCGCGCTTGCCGGAGACGCCCTCGTCGGGCTGGCGGAGGTCGTCCAGGTCCTGGTTGGAGAGTTCCAGGTAGCCGGGGAAGGAGCGGACGTCGAAGTAGACGCTGCCGTCGGCCTCGTAGGCGTGGCCGCGCTCGATGAGGCCGCGCATCATCTCGATCATCTCGGGGACGTGGCCGGTGGCGCGGGGTTCGTAGGTGGGCGGGAGGCAGCCGAGGGCCTCGTAGCCGGAGTTGAAGGCGCGCTCGTTCTCGTAGCCGATGGACCACCAGGGGCGGTTCTGCTCGGCGCCCTTCTTGATGATCTTGTCGTCGATGTCGGTGACGTTGCGGACGAAGGTGACGTCGTAGCCGCGGTGGGTGAACCAGCGGCGCATGATGTCGAAGTTCAGTCCCGACCGGATGTGGCCGATGTGCGGGGCCGCCTGGACGGTGGCGCCACACAGGTAGATCGAGACGCGGCCCGGCGTGAGCGGGGTGAAGTCACGGATCTGCCGGGCGCTGGTGTCGTACAGGCGAATAGTCACGGTCCCAGGGTAGTGGGCGTGCGGTGGTGCCCCGCGACCGATCGCGGGTCGCGGGGCAGGTTTTTCGCCCGGGTCAGCGCGGTGCGGGGTAGACCAGGGCGGTCGCGAGGGCGGCGAGGCCCTCGGCGCGGCCGGTCAGGCCGAGGCCGTCGGTGGTGGTGCCGGAGACGGAGACGGGGGCGCCGGCGGCTTCGCTCAGGGCCTTCTGGGCTTCGTCGCGGCGCTTGCCGATCTTGGGGCGGACGCCGATGACCTGGACGGCGATGTTGCCGATCTCGTATCCCTCGGCGCGGACGAGGCGGGCGGCCTCGGCGAGGAGGGTGGTGCCGGAGGCGCCGGCGTACTCGGGGCGGGAGGTGCCGAAGTGGGCGCCGAGGTCGCCGATGCCGGCGGCGGAGAAGAGGGCGTCGCAGGCGGCGTGGGCGGCGACGTCGCCGTCGGAGTGCCCGGCGAGGCCGTACTGCTCGTCCTCCCAGAGGAGGCCGGCGCACCAGAGGGGGCGGCCCTCCTCGAAGGCGTGGACGTCCGTGCCGATGCCGGTGCGGGGGAGGGGCGTCGGTTCAGAAGCCATCGTTGGCCCTCCTGCGGGCGAGTACGGCCTCGGCGAGGACGAGGTCGAGGGGGCGGGTGACCTTGAAGGCCTCTTCGTGGCCGGGGACGACGACGACGGGGGCGCCGAGCTTCTCGACCATGCCGGCGTCGTCGGTGGCGCCCTCGCCGGCGAGGGCGACGGTGGCGTGGGCGTCGACGAGGGTGGCGCGGTCGAAGCCCTGGGGGGTCTGGACGGCGCGGAGGCGGGCGCGGACGGGGGTGGCGACGACCTGTTCGGGGTCGCCGGGCGCGCCGGCCGGTTCGACTTCCTTGACGGTGTCGGCGACGGGGAGGGCGGGGACGACGGCGACGGCGCCGTCCCGGACGGCCTCGATGACGGCGTCGACGGTGTCGACGGGGACGAGGGGGCGGGCGGCGTCGTGGACGAGGACGGTGGTGACGTCCTCGGGGATCACGTCGAGGCCGAGGCGGACGGACTCCTGGCGGGTGGCGCCGCCGGCGACGACCCGGTAGTCGGTGCGTTCGGGGAGGGCGTGGGCGTCGAGGAGGTGTTTGACCTCGGCGACTCCGTCGGCGGGGGCGACCACGACGACGAGCGAGACCGCGCGGGAGGCGGCCATCGCGCGGACGGCGTGGACGAGCATGGGGGTGCCGTTCAGCGCGCGCAGCGCTTTGGGGGCGCCCGGGCCGAGGCGTACGCCCCGGCCGGCCGCCGGGATCACGACGGCGGTACGAGGAGGACGCGCTTGGTCAGACATCGGTTGCACTCCGGCAGGTTTGTTTCCGCGGGCGACGTGGGTATGGCGTCTGCAGGCTTGATGCGACGCCTCGACCGGACCCTTTCCGTGACGACGGTCGGGGCGTCGTCATGAGAGCCGCGGGTGTGCCGTGCGGCTCGTGGGGAGGGAAGGAAAAGGGAGACGAACATGCCGCAGTGCCCGGCGACGGGACTGTGGAATCGTGGGATTCACAGCGTGTCGGCGGGCACCGCGGCATTGCTGCTGGGCATGGCGTGGGCCAGGCGTCAGGACGCGAGCACCTCGTCGAGGAGGGCCTCGGCCTTGTCCTCGTTCGTGTTCTCGGCGAGCGCCAGCTCGCTCACCAGGATCTGCCGAGCCTTGGCGAGCATGCGCTTCTCACCTGCGGAGAGACCGCGCTCGCGCTCGCGGCGCCAGAGGTCGCGGACCACTTCGGCGACCTTGATGACATCGCCGGAGGCGAGCTTCTCGAGGTTCGCCTTGTAGCGGCGGGACCAGTTCGTCGGCTCCTCGGCGTACGGCGCGCGCAGCACCTCGAAGACCCGGTCCAGCCCGTCCTGCCCGACAACGTCGCGCACGCCTACGAACTCCGCGTTGTCCGCCGGCACGCGAACCGTCAGGTCGCCCTGCGCGACCTTGAGCACCAAGTAGGTCTTGTCCACGCCTTTGATCTGGCGAGTTTCGATGGCCTCGATCAGCGCGGCCCCGTGATGGGGATAGACCACGGTGTCGCCAACCTTGAACGTCATGTGACAGGTACCCCTTCCGTGGCTATCCAGGGTAACACGGAAACGGCTTCTTCTGAATGGCGTTTCCGCAGGTCAGGGCATATCTCGGGGCTTGACAAGTGCGTCGCCCGCGTGCTGCGGAGGGCTTCCGGAAGGCGGTATTCGCAGGTCGGGGCGGATGTGTCGACAGAGAGAAACGCGCACGTTACACACATCCGGGACCCGCCGGAGCAGCCGGTATGTCCTGGTTCGTCCGGTCCGGAGTGGCCCTCTTCACGTACTCCGTTCGAGGATCGTCCACCCGTACGGAGGGATCGGGCCGAGAATCCGGAATTGATCAGCGAGCGCCCCGTTCGTGCTTTTCCGTAAGGGAAGGCATGCGGAATGCGACGCGACCGCCGGAATTGATCACGTCGGTTATGTGAACGCCGGGCCAATGGGATGTGATCCGGCCACCGGGCGGACCGGGGACGGGCGCCCCCGGCGGGCCGCGCGCGCGGCGGCGGGCGCCAAGGGGCGGGTCGGGTGCGGGACGGAGAGGGCGGCTCGGTAACCTAAGCCCGCTGACGCACCTTTAGCTGGTCCTTAGTCCCTCCGCCCGTTCCGTACGTCCAAGGAGTTGCCGCCGCCGTGAGCCGCAGCCTTCGACGCGGCGCCCTCGCCGCCACCGCCATCGTGTTCTCGATCGCCGCGCTGTCCGCCTGTGGCGCGGGCAACGACGCCCAGACGCTCGGCATCCGGCCGGACAACGCCGCCGTCACGGTGGACGACGTCAAGATCCAGAACGCGCTCGTCATCACCCAGCCGACCCCCGGCGCCAAGGGCCCGGCCGTCGTCTCGGCCACCGTCTTCAACAACGGCCGCGCCCCGCAGACGCTGGAGTCGATCAGCCTGCCCGGCAGCGGCGCGACGGTCGTCCTCAAGGCCGCGAAGGGCGCCGGCCCGATCGTCGTCCCCGCCGGCGGCTCCGTCGTCATCGGCGGCGAGGGCAACGCCACCGCCACCATCGAGAACGGCCACGAGGCCGCGAAGAACGGCGACGCCCAGAAGGTCGTCTTCAAGCTCAGCAAGACCGGCGACGTCTCCCTGGAGGCGTTCGTCGTCCCGTCGACGCACTACTTCAAGGACTTCGGCCCGTCCGAGGTCCCGCTCCCGCCCGGCGCCACCCCCTCCGCCGAGGCCACGGCCGAGACCGGCGGGCACGGCGGCGAGAGCGGCGGCGAGCACGGCGCCGAAGAGGGCGGCCACGGCGAGGCCGGCCCGACCGCCGGCCACTGAGCCCGCACCCGTACGCGCGCCGAGAGGGGCGGCCCCTGCCCGGGGCCGCCCCTCTCGGCGTACTCAGCACTTCCTACGGCTCGCGGCCCACGGCCTACGGCCTACGGCTCGAACTTGTAGCCCAGGCCGCGGACCGTCACCAGGTAGCGCGGGGCCCCCGGGTCGGGCTCGAACCCCTGCCCCGCGTGCGCCCCTCGCACCGCTCGGCCCCCGGGGCCTCCCGGGCTTCGGGACGCCGCGCCGGACTCCGCCCGGCCTCAGGGGGCGAGCGGGGATCCTACGGCTCGAACTTGTAGCCCAGGCCGCGGACCGTCACCAGGTAGCGCGGGGCCCCCGGGTCGGGCTCGATCTTGGCGCGGAGGCGCTTGACGTGGACGTCGAGGGTCTTGGTGTCGCCGACGTAGTCCGCGCCCCAGACGCGGTCGATGAGCTGCATGCGGGTGAGGACGCGGCCCGCGTTGCGCAGCAGCATCTCCAGGAGGTCGAACTCCTTCAGGGGGAGGTCGATCTTGCCGCCGCCGACCGTCACCACGTGCCGGTCGACGTCCATGCGGACCGGGCCGGCCTCCAGGGCCGCCGGGGTGACCTCCTCCGGCTCGCCGCGCCGGCGGAGCACCGCGCGGATGCGGGCGACCAGCTCGCGCGAGGAGAAGGGCTTCGTCACGTAGTCGTCGGCTCCTATTTCGAGCCCGACGACCTTGTCGATCTCGCTGTCCTTCGCGGTCACCATGATGACCGGGACGTTGGAGCGGCCCCGCAGCTGCCGGCAGACCTCCGTGCCGGGCAGGCCGGGCAGCATCAGGTCGAGGAGGACGAGGTCCGCTCCGTTGCGCTCGAACTCGTCGAGGCCGTCGGGGCCGGTCGCCGCCACGGCGACCTCGAAGCCCTCCTTGCGGAGCATGTACGACAGGGCGTCGCTGAAGGATTCCTCATCCTCGACGACAAGGACTCGGGTCACGGAAGGACCTCCGGTGCAGGGAGCGGTTCGGTCATGAGATCGGGGGTGAGGGAGGAGGCGGCGTTCCGGCGGTCCCGTGCGGCGCCCGCCTCGGGCAGCCGCAGGGTGAAGGTGGAGCCCTGACCCTCGGTGCTCCAGACCGTGACCTCTCCGCCGTGCGAGGCGGCCACGTGCTTGACGATCGCGAGCCCGAGGCCCGTACCGCCGGTGGCACGCGAGCGTGCCGGGTCGACGCGGTAGAAGCGCTCGAAGATCCGCTCGCGGTCCTTCTCCGGGATGCCGATGCCCTGGTCGGTCACGGCTATCTCGATGAGGTCACCGCCGGGGGCCGCGACGCGGCGGGCGGCGATGCCCACGCGGGTCCGGGCCGGCGAGTAGTTGACGGCGTTCTCGACGAGGTTGCCGAGGGCGGCGGCGAGCTGCCCGCGGCTGCCCCAGACGTACAGGTCGGCGGCGCCGCCCGAGGCCATGGTGATCTGCTTGGTGGAGGCCGGGTGCCGGGAGCGGTCGATCGCCTCGGCGACCAGCTCGTCCACGGACACCGGCTCGGAGTCCTCCAGCGGGTCGTCGTTCTGCACCCGCGAGAGGTCGATGAGCTCCTGGACCAGGTTGGTCAGCCGGGTCGCCTCGATCTGCATCCGGCCCGCGAAGCGCATCACGGCCTCGGGGTCGTCCGAGGCGTCCATGACGGCCTCGGAGAGCAGCGAGAGCGCCCCGACCGGGGTCTTCAGCTCGTGGCTCACGTTCGCGACGAAGTCGCGCCGCACCGCTTCGATGCGGCGGGCCTCCGTCAGGTCCTCGACCAGGAGCAGCACCAGCCGCGAGCCCAGCGGGGCCACGCGCGCGGAGACCGCCAGGGCCTCGCCGCGCCCGCCGCCGCGCCGGGGAAGGTCCAGCTCGACCTGGCGTATCTCCCCGTCCCTGCGGGTGTCGCGGGCCATGTTGAGCATCGGCTCCACGGCCAGCTTCCCGCCGCGGACGAGCCCGAGGGCGTACGCCGCGGAGCTGGCCTTCACGACCGAGTCGCTCTCGTCGAGGACGACGGCGGAGGAGCGCAGCACGGAGAGGACGGTGTCGACGCCGGGCGGCAGCACGGCGTCGGTGTGCAGGGAGGTGCGGGTCGGTCGCGCCTGGTCGCGTTCGCTCCAGCGGAACGCCAGCATGGCGATCACGCCGGTGCACACCCCGGCGATCGCTGCCAATGCGGCGACCGCCGCGTTCACGTCCATGCCATCCAGGTTATGCGGGGTCGAGGACACTCTCCCAGCCGTCCGAGTGGCTGCTCGAACACTCGTCGCTCAGAGTTCACCCTGGGGACGGAGGCGGTTCATTTGCCCCGGGAGGGGCGGAGGCCCGCGTCGCCCAGAGTTCACCTGGAGGCCAGAACCGGTTCACACGAGGGGATGGAGCCGGACGCACAGGGGGCCGACCGTGGGAGCGTGGGGACACAGAGCGACCCCCGATGAAGAGCACCGCCTTGAGAGAGGGACATCCATGCGGGACGCGTACCACGAGGAACTCGATTCGATCGGCGAGGGCCTGGTCGAGATGGCCCGGCTGGTCGGATCGGCGATCGGGCGCGCCACCACGGCGATGCTCGACGCCGACCTGAAGCTGGCGGAGAGCGTGATCGCCGCGGACCAGAAGGTCGACGACCTCCAGCACGACCTGGAGGCGCGGGCGATAGCGCTGCTCGCGCGCCAGCAGCCGGTGGCGACGGACCTGCGGATCGTGGTCACCTCGCTGCGGATGAGCGCCGACCTGGAGCGCTCGGGCGACCTGGCGCAGCACGTGGCCAAGCTGACCCGGCTGCGTTTCCCGGACCGTGCGGTCCCCAACGACCTGCACGCGACCATCCTCCAGATGGGCCAGCTCGCCCAGCGCCTGATGGCCAAGGCCGCCGAGGTCATCATCACCAAGGACGTCGACCTGGCGATGCAGCTGGAGCAGGACGACGACGAGATGGACCTGCTGCACCGGGCGCTCTTCCAGCACCTGATGGACGACCGGTGGAAGCACGGCATCGAGACGGCCGTGGACGTGACGCTGCTCGGCCGGTACTACGAGCGGTTCGCCGACCACGCGGTGTCGGTGGCGAAGCGGGTCGTCTACCTGGTGACGGGCGAGCACGCGGACGAGCTCCAGCCGGCGGACACCCCGGTCGAGGGCGCGTAGGGGCACCGGCGCCGGCGCGGGGAGGGGCGTACAGGCGCACGGGGCTTCCGTGCGCCGTTGATGCGCCGGTGCGGGCGGGCATGGAATGGGGGACGAGGGACGATCCGCGTCCCGCGAGGGAGGGACCCCCATGGCCGATTCCCCCATCACGACCGACCCTTCGGCACAGGCCCCGCGCGAGCGGACGCACCTGCCCGTCCTGGGTGCCTGCGGCTGCGGCTCGGGCTGCGGCTGCGGCTGCCAGTCGGGCGCGCCGTGCCAGTGCGGCGGCTGCTCGGGCTGACGCCCGGAGGAGCGACGCGCCAAGGGGAGGGGGCCCGGCCGGGCCCCCTCCCCCGTCCCCTTCTACAGGCGGAGGGCACCGGCTCTCACAGACCGAGGACGCCGACGACCTGGCCGCCGCTCTCCTCGCCGGTGGTGCGGAAACCGAGCCGACGGTAGAAGTCGCCGGGGCCGTCCTCGCCGGGTTCCCAGGTCACGTACATCTCCGTGGCCCCGCGCCGGCGGAGCTCCTCGGCGACGGCGCCGACGGCGAAGCGGCCGTAGCCGGAGCCCTGGGCGTCGGCGGAGACGTTCAGCCGCCACAGGCCGCTGCGCCGGTCGGCGGGGTCCTCCTCGTTCCAGGGGATGTCGAGAAAGGCCATGACGAAGCCGACGAGCCGGTCGCCGTCGAAGACCAGCCGTGGCCAGGCGGTCTCCCCGTACGCGTACGCCTCGGCCAGCGACCGCGCGACGGGCGCGACGTTCTTTTCCTGATGGGGGTGGACGCGCAGGGCGAGGGCGGCGTCGACGGTGGCGGGGGTGACCCGCTCCAGGCGCGGCGATGGTGTCATGCCCCGGACGGTACGGCGCCCGGCCGCTCCGGCCCACCCCCACCTCGGATTACCTTCGGTCACCCCCTGGGCATCGTCGCCTCCGCCCGCGAGAATGACGGCCATGCCCTCCGCGCGAGCGACCCTCCTGGCAGCGGCGGCGACCGGAACGGCCGCGCTGCTGCTCACGGGCTGCTCGCCCGCGCCCGCGGGGCTCGCGGGGGTGTCGGTGGCGGAGGACGGCACGCCGCTCGGCGTCCTCCTGATGTGCCACGACCACGTGGACGGGGCGATGCTCTATCCCGAGGACGTGCCGGAGGAGTCCCGGGAGATCACCGGCGACTGGCGTCATGACGGCCCGGTCACCGGCTTCACCTCCTGGCCCCTGATGCAGACCTCGGGCGCGCCCGAGGCGGAGCGCTGGACCCCGGAGACCTCCGCGTCCCGGCTGGAGAAGGGCCGCAGCTACCGCCTCGCCGGCTGGACCGACGACGGCTCCTGGTCGGCCACCCCGGTCAGCTTCACGCCGGAGGACCTGAGCCGTCTGAGGCCCGGTCAGGTCCGCTACACCCTCGACGGCGAGGTCCGCACGGCCTCCCTGGACGAGTTCCGCGACCGCGCCTGCGACGAGGCGGTGGGCGTGCCCCAGGAGCACTGACGGGCACGTCCGGCGGCCCCGGCCCGGAGGGGCTTTCCGGTGCGGGCGAAGTGCCCCGGCCCGGGCCGGAGGACACCGGAACGCGACCGCCCCTGAGGACCGGGACGCGTCGAGCCGAGTACGGGTACTCATGCCGGAGCCGCGGCCCGCCGGAAGCATGGGGGCACCACACCTCCGGGGAGAACCGATGAACGCTCGCGCCCTGTTCCGCCTGACCTTCGCCAACGCCGCTTCCGCCGTCTATCTGGGGCTCGTCGGCGCGTCCGTCGTGTTCGAGGTGGCCGCCGCGGTGTTCGCGGATCCCGGGATCGTCGGCATCTGGCCGTTCCTGCTCACCGCCCCCGCCTCTCTCCTGGTCGCAGGGGGCATCGAGGCGGCCTGGGGCATGGACGCGCCTCTCTGGACCATGGTCGGCGGGGTCGCCCTCAGCGCCGTGGTCCAGTCGCTCGCCCTGGGAGCCCTCGTGGAGGCACTGAGCGGCCGCCGCCGCCCGCTCCCCGCCCGAGCAACAGCTGAACCGCCCCGCCCCCGCCCCTCCCGGCGGCACGAAGAAGCCCCCTCCCGGCGGGGAAACCGCGGGAAGGGGGCTCTTTCGTGGGTGAAGGCTACTTCTTGCCCTGGTTCTTGACGGCCTCGATGGCGGCCGCGGCGGCCTCCGGGTCGAGGTAGGTGCCGCCGGGGTTGAGGGGCTTGAAGTTCTCGTCGAGCTCGTAGGCGAGGGGGATGCCGGTGGGGATGTTGAGGCCCGCGATGTCGGCGTCGGAGATGCCGTCGAGGTGCTTCACCAGGGCGCGGAGGCTGTTGCCGTGGGCGGCGACGAGGACCGTGCGGCCGGCGAGGAGGTCCGGGACGATGCCGTCGTACCAGTAGGGGAGCATCCGCTGGACGACGTCCTTGAGGCACTCGGTGCGCGGGCGCAGCTCCGGCGGGATCGTCGCGTAGCGGGCGTCGCGGGACTGGGAGTACTCGCTGTCGTCGGAGAGGGCCGGCGGCGGGGTGTCGTACGAGCGGCGCCACAGCATGAACTGCTCCTCGCCGAACTCGGCGAGGGTCTGCGCCTTGTCCTTGCCCTGGAGGGCGCCGTAGTGGCGCTCGTTCAGGCGCCAGGAGCGGTGGACCGGGATCCAGTGGCGGTCGGCGGCCTCCAGGGCGAGCTGCGCGGTGCGGATGGCGCGCTTCTGGAGGGAGGTGTGCAGGACGTCGGGGAGCAGACCGGCGTCCTTGAGCAGCTCGCCGCCGCGCGTCGCCTCCTTCTCGCCCTTCGGGGTGAGGTTCACGTCCACCCAGCCGGTGAACAGATTCTTCTCGTTCCACTCGCTCTCGCCGTGGCGGAGGAGGATCAGCTTGTACGGTGCGTCGGCCATGCGTACGAGCCTAATGGACCGCTGACGATTGACGCGCGCCGTCAATTCACTGGCGTCCGCCAGCCGAGATGCGTAAGTTTCGAGAGCCATTCGAGGGACTTACAAGGGGGATGCTCAGTGTCCATCGGCTCGCTCAGGCGATCGGCGCGCGCCACCGTCTCCGGCTTCCCGGGGGGCTTCTGGTGGCTGTGGCTGGCGACCCTGGTCAACCGCACCGGGGCCTTCGTCCTGACCTTCCTCTCCCTCTACCTGACGAGCGAGCTGGGGCACTCGGCGTGGTTCGCGGGGCTCGTCGTCGCGCTCCACGGTCTCGGCGGCGTCGCCGGCTCCCCGCTCGGCGGCGTCCTCACCGACCGCTGGGGCCGCCGCCCCACGATGATCACCATGCACCTGTCGGCCGCCGCCTGCGCCGGCGCGCTCGCCGTCGTCACCAGCGCCTGGGGCGTCGCCCTGGTCGTGCTGCTGATGGGCGTCGCCATGCAGGCCGTCCGGCCGGCCATCAACGCGGCGATCGCCGACATGGTCCCCGCCGACGACGTGCGCCGCGCCTACTCCCTCAACTACTGGGCCCTCAACCTGGGCTTCGCCGTCGCCTCGATCGCGGGCGGCGCCGCCGCCTTCCTCGGTTACCGCACCCTCTTCGTCGTCGACGCCGTCGCCACCACGCTCTGCGCCGTCATCGTCTTCCTGCGGCTGCCCGAGACCCGGCCGGAGCAGACCGCGCCGGCGGCCGGGCAGGCGGAGCCGGAGGCGAAGGTGTCCATGCTCGACGTGCTGCGCGACGCGCCCTTCCGGACCCTCGTCCTGCTCAACCTGCTGGTGTGCCTGGTCTTCACCGCTCCTTGGATCGGTCTGCCGCTGACCATGGCCGGGCAGGGCCTGCCCCCGTCCTCGTACGGCGTCGTGATCGCCGTCAACGGCATCGTGATCGTCGGCTTCCAGCTGCTGGTCAACAAGGTGACCGAGCGGCGTTCGCCGGTCGTCCTGCTGACGGTCTCCTCGCTGCTCTTCGCCGTCGGCACCGGCGCCACCGCGCTCGCCGGCTCGCCCGTCGCCTTCGCCGCGACCGTCGTCGTGTGGACGATCGGCGAGATGGTCCACGTCCCGACGAACGCCGCCGCCACCGCCCGCCTCGCCCCCGAGCACGCCCGGGGCCGCTACCAGGGCGTGATGGGCATGTCCTGGGCCGTCGCCGGTTTCGTCGCCCCGGTCCTGGCGGGCGCGATCGTCGACGGGCCCGGGCCGGACGTCCTGTGGGCCGGCACCTTCGCGATCGGCGTCCTCGCGGCCGTCGGGTACAGCCTCCGCCTCCGCGCCGCCCTCACCGAGCCGGAGGAGGAGATGGTGAAGGGGGAGACGGTGGAGAAGGAGGCGGCCGGGGAGGCCGTGAAGGGGGCGGTGGAGCCGGCGGAGGTCCTGGTGGCCGGCGCCGGCGAGGAGAAGGCGGGCGGACGGGGCGTCTCCCTCAGCGCCTGACCGACAGGGCCAGTCCCCCCGCCCCCTCCCTGCGCACTTCGGCGACGCCCGATCCGCCGAAGTGCGCCGGCACGACCAGCTCCCTTTCATCGGCCGCCCGTTCCAGGATCCGCCGGCGGCTCCGCTCCGCCTGGCGCGGGTCCAGGCAGAAGCAGCTGTTGTGCGCCGGGTCGAGGATCTGTACGGGGCTGTGCAGCAGGTCCCCCACGAAGACCGCCCGGTCTCCCCCGGACGCCAGCCGCAGCACCGCGGAGCCGGGCGTGTGGCCGGGCGCCGACTCCAGGGTCAGGTGCTCGTCGATGCGGTGGACGCCGTCCCACAGCACCATTTGGCCCGCGCGGTGGACGGGCGCCACGCTGTCCTCGTAGAGGAGCCGGTCGTCCTCGCTCCGCCCGCCGCCGTAGGCGTTGTCCGGGCCGTAGTACGCGTCGTCGGCGGCCGGCAGCAGGTACTGGGCGCGCGGGAACGCCGGCACCCAGGCGTCCTCCGCCCCGGCCCCTCCCCTGCCCCCCGCGCCGGTCCCTGCCCCGGCCCCCGCGCCGCCCTCCGCCGCCCGCGTGTTCCAGCCGACGTGGTCGGCGTGCAGGTGCGTGTTGACGACGACGTCCACGTCCTCGGGGCGGACCCCGGCCCGCTCCAGGCGTCCGAGGAAGTCCCCCTGCCAGTGGTGGTACTCGGGCGCCCCCGGCCGCTCGCGCCCGTCGCCGATGCCCGTGTCGACCAGGACCGTGCGGCCCGCGCTGCGCAGCACCCAGGTCTGGAGCGCCATCACCGTCCGGTCCGTCGCCGGCTCCCAGTGGTCCGGCGCGAGCCACTCCTCGTTCTCCCGCCACACCTCCGCCGGGGCGGTGGGCAGGAGCTCGCGGGCGGGCCGGAACGCCCCCTGCCACTCGACGATCCGGAGGACCTCGACGTCTCCCAGGACCATGCGCTGTACGTTCTCGTGCGTCGTCATGGCATCGACCCTAGGAAGGGCCGGTGAGCATCTCAATGCCCGTACGGCTCCCCCGGATACGCGTGCGTCTCACTATGCTGGCGCGATGGACGTGGTGAGCGACGCGATCTCCGCCGTACGGGTCGGGCGGCCCTTCTCGCAGCGGGTACGGATCGGCGGCAGCTGGTGCACCCGGCTCGCCCCGTACGAGGGCGCGGGCTTCCACGTCGTCCTGGAGGGGCGCTGCTGGCTGCTCGTCGACGGCGGCGCGCCGGTCGAACTCGGCGCGGGCGACGCCGTCCTGCTGCCGCACGGCACCGGGCACGTCCTCGCCGACGCGCCCGTCGGCGCCGAGGAGCTGGCGCGCGCGGTGCCGTTCGAGCGGTGGGCGGACGGGACGGTGGAGCGCCCGCTGCTGACGCCCGCGCACGCGGGCGGGCCCGTGGTGGAGATGCTGTGCGGCAAATACCGGCTCGACCGCAGCCACGTCCACCCGCTCCTCGCGGAGCTGCCGCCGCTCGTCCACCTGCCGGGGCGGGCGGACGGAGGGGACGAACTGGGCGCCGCCATCGGCCTGTTGGGCCGCGAGGCGGGCGAGCGGCTGCCCGGTTCGGGGGTGGCGCTGCCCAGCCTCCTCGACCTGCTGCTCGTGTACATGGTCCGCGCGTGGGCCACGGGCGGCGGATCCGGGGAGGGGGGCGCCTGGCCCGCCGCCCTCGGCGACCCGGTGACCGCCGCGGCCCTGCGGGCGCTGCACGACGACCCGGCCGCGCCCTGGACCAACGAGCTGCTCGCGGCCGAGGCGGGCGTCTCCCGCCCCACGCTGGCCCGCCGTTTCACCGCGCTCGTCGGCCGGCCCCCGATGGAGTACCTGACGTGGTGGCGGCTCACCCGGGCGGCCGCGCTCCTGCGGGACACCCGGGACCCCCTGGTCTCCATCGCCCGCCGCGTCGGCTACAGCAGTCCGTACGCGCTCTCGCACGCCTTCCGCCGCGAGTTCGGCACGCCCCCGGGGCGGTACCGGGCCGGCCGCTGACCGGCCGACCCGGCGGAACGGCGGTCCGACAGAACGGCGGTCCGGCGGACCGGCAGAACAGCGGAACAGCGGTCCGACGGAACAGCGGTCCGGCGGTCCGGCGGGCTACTCGGCCGGCTTCGCGGTCAGGTTCCTGAACGCGTCGAGGTTCCGCGTCGACTCGCCCCGGGAGACCCGCCAGGCGTACTCCCGGCGGATGGCCGTCGCGAAGCCGAGTTCGAGCAGGGTGTTGAAGTCGCCGTCCGCCGTCTCCAGGACCGAGCCGAGCAGTCGGTCGAGCTCCTCCGGCGTGACGGCGGCCAGCGGGAGCTTGCCGGCGAGGTAGACGTCGCCGAGCGGGTCGATCGCGTACCCCACCCCGTACAGCTTGAGGTTCCGTTCGAGGAGCCAGCGGTGGACGCCGGCCTCGTT
Organism: Streptomyces sp. NPDC035033; assembly: GCF_040636735.1. Taxonomy (NCBI): domain Bacteria; kingdom Bacillati; phylum Actinomycetota; class Actinomycetes; order Kitasatosporales; family Streptomycetaceae; genus Streptomyces; species Streptomyces sp. NPDC035033. Next base: position 52,246 of record NZ_JBEZUZ010000022.1, read on the forward strand.
CTCGTCGGGGTGGCGGACGACGAAGGCGTTGAGGGAGAGGGAGTGGCGGCCGACCCGCAGCGACAGCGTGGTGAACAGCTTGCGGGTGCCGGGGAGTTTGACCACGTACGCGCCGGGTCCGGTGCTCTCCCACTCCAGCTCCGCGTCGGTGAGCGTGTCCTCGACGATCCGCCGTACGTCCTGAGCGTCCTGAGCGTCAGCCATGGTGGGAGCGTACGCGACGGTGGTGCGCGCGCTGGCGGTGGTCGTGCAGGGCGGCCGTGTACACGTCGGCGGTGCCCGAGGCGGCCGTGTCCCAGCCGAAGGACTCGGCGTGCCGGGCGGCGGCGTCGCCCATCCGCGCGGTGAGCTCCGGATCGGCGGCGAAACGATCCAGCACGCGCGCGTAGTCCGCGGGGTCGTGGCCCTGCACCAGGAAGCCGGTCCGCTCGTCCCGCACGGCGACGGGCAGGCCACCCACCGCCGCGGCGACGACCGGGGTGCCGGCCGCCTGCGCCTCGATCGCGACGAGCCCGAAGGACTCGCTGTACGAGGGCATGACGAGGACCGACGCGGCCCGGAACCAGTCCGCGAGCCGCTCCTGGCCCACCGGCGGGTGGAAGCGCACCAGATCGGCGATGCCCAGCGTGGCGGCGAGCTTCTGGAGCTGCTCCGGCTTGGCGAGGCCGCTGCCGCTGGGGCCGCCGACCACCGGCACCACCATCCGGGAGCGGAGGGTGGGGTCGCGGTCGACCATCAGGGCGGCGGCGCGCAGCAGGATGTCGGGGGCCTTCAGCGGCTGGATGCGGCCGGCGAAGACGGGGACGAAGGCGTCCCGGGGCAGGCCGAGGCGGGCGCGGGCGGCGGCCCGGCCGTCGGCGGGCCGGAAGCGGTCGAGGTTGACGCCGGGGTGGACGACCGCGATCTTGCCGGGGTCCGCCTCGTAGAAGCGGGCCAGCTCGTCGGCCTCCTCGGCGGTGTTGGCGATCAGCCGGTCGGCGGCGGCGACGATCTGCGTCTCGCCGATGACCCGGGCGGCCGGCTCGGGGGTGTCGCCCTCGGCGAGCGAGGCGTTCTTGACCTTGGCCATGGTGTGCATGGCGTGGACGAGCGGGACGCCCCACCGCTCGGCGGCGAGCCAGCCGACGTGGCCGGAGAGCCAGTAGTGCGAGTGGACGAGGTCGTAGTGGCCGGGGCGGTGGCCCGCCCACGCCCGCATCACGCCGTGCGTGAAGGCGCAGAGCTGGGCCGGCAGCTCCTCCTTGGCCAGTCCTTCGTACGGTCCGGCGTCCACGTGCCGCACCAGGACGCCGGGGGCCAGCTCGACCGCGGGGGCGAGGCCGCCGGTGGTGGCCCGGGTGAAGATCTCGACCTCGATGTCGATGGCGGCGAGCCGCTTGGCGAGCTCGACGATGTAGACGTTCATCCCGCCCGCGTCGCCGGTGCCCGGCTGGTGGAGCGGGGAGGTGTGGACGGAGAGCATGGCGACGCGGCGGGGGGTCCGGTGGCGGCCCGGCAGCCGGAGCCGGGAGGGCGCTGCCGGGTGCCGGTGCCGGGTGCCGGCGAACCGGGACACGTACTGGCTCACGTCGGCGGTCCTTCCGCGAGAGGGGCCTGGCGTGCGGACATGACAGGCGGAGGGCGCGGTCCACGTCCTCCGCCCCGGACAACACCGGAACGGTTCTCTTCATTTCCGCCGCGACCGGCGTTTTGCCAATTCATTACGCGGGGTCCGGCTTCCCCCATCCCTTGCGCGACGCGGGGCCCGGCCGCCCTCCGCCCCTTACGTATCCTCGTCGCATGGCCCCGCGCACCACCCGCCCCGTCGGCACCCCGACCCGCGGGACCACCAACCCCAACCGGCTGCGCCGCATGGACCGCTGGATCGCCGCCGTCCACGGCCCCGCCCTGCGCCGCTCCCCCGAGCCGCCCGTCGCCGTCGACCTCGGGTACGGCGCCGCCCCCTGGACCGCCGTCGAGCTCCTCGCCCGGCTGCGCACCGCCGAGCCCCGCACCCTGCTGTACGGGATCGAGATCGAGCCCGCGCGGGTGGCGGCCGCGAAGCCGTACGAGGAGCGGCACGAGGGGCTCGCCTTCGTGCACGGCGGCTTCGAGGTGCCGGTGCCGGGCGCGCCCGCGCTGATCCGGGCGGCGAACGTGCTGCGCCAGTACGACGAGGAGCAGGTCGCGGCGGTGTGGGAGCGGCTGTGCGGGCGGCTCGCGCCCGGCGGGCTGCTCGTCGAGGGGACCTGCGACGAGATCGGGCGCCGGCACGTGTGGGTGGCGCTCGACCGGAGCGGGCCGCGCACGGTCACCTTCGCGACCCGGCTCGGCTCCCTGGAGCGCCCCTCGGACCTGGCCGAGCGCCTGCCGAAGGCGCTGATCCACCGCAACGTGCCGGGCGAGCCGGTCCACGCCTTCCTGCGGGACTTCGACCGGGCCTGGGCGGCGGCGGCCCCGTACGCCTCCCTGGGCGCCCGGCAGCGCTGGATCCGCGCGGTCCGGGACCTGACGGGCGACTGGCCGGTCGTGGACGGCCCGAAGCGCTGGCGGCAGGGCGAGGTGACCCTCCGCTGGGGGGCGCTGGCGCCGGGCGGCGGGTGACCGGCGGGTGTCCTGGGGGCCACCGGCGCCCCACGTCCCCCGCACATCCCCGTGTCCCGGGAACGCCGTCCCCCCATCGGCCGTCACTCTGGCGGGGCACCTGTCGTTTTCGGGCTCCTCGTGGCACTATCGCCAGGACCACCACAAGTTACTGACGGTAAATCAGAAAGTGGCCCGGGGGGATCCCGGTCACGAGGGGGAGACAGTGAACCGACGACGCCGACGTCCGCACGCCGCCGCCGCGGTGACCGTGGTCTGCGCCCTGGCCGTCCTGGCCTCGCCGGCGCTCACGCTCCAGGCCGCCGCCGCCCCGCTGCCGCCGCCCCCGCCGAAGAAGACCCTCGAAGAGGTCCGCACGGAGATCGACGAGCTGTACCGGCAGGCGGCCGCCGCCACCGACGCGTACAACCTCGCCGAGGAGCGCGCCGAGAAGCAGTCCGCCGAGATCGTGCGGCTCGCCCGGATGATCGAGGGCGGCCGGAAGCGGATCGAGACCCTCAAGGCCCAGGCCGGCGCCACCGCCCGCGCCCAGTACCGCAACGGCGGCATCCCCGACAGCGCCCGGCTCGTCCTCGCCGGCGACCCGCAGCTCTTCCTCGACACCGCCGGTCGGCTCCGCGAGGGCGCCAAGGCCACCACCGACCTCATCGGCGAGCTCACCCGCGCCCAGGCCGAGCTGGACACCTACGCCAAGGAGGCCGGCGACAACTGGACCAAGCTGGAGGCCGACCGCGTCAAGCAGGCCCAGGCGAAGAAGGACATCAACGGCAAGATCGCCGCCGCGAAGAAGCTGGAGAGCGAGCTCGCCGCCGAGGAGCGCGAGCGGCTGCGCCGCCTGGAGGAGCTGGCCCGGCAGCAGGCCCAGACGAAGTGGCTCGGCTCCGGGATACTCGCCGAGCTCGGCACCGAGACCTCCCCGGCCGCCCGCGAGGCGATCCGGAACGCCCTCGCCCAGGTCGGCAAGCCGTACGTGTGGGGCGCCGAGGGACCGGACTCCTTCGACTGCTCCGGCCTCACCCAGTCCGCCTGGGCGGCCGCCGGCAAGGTCATCCCGCGCACCTCGCAGGAGCAGTGGCGGCTGCTCCCCCGCGTCCAGCCGAAGGACATGCTCCCCGGCGACCTGATCGTCTACTACAAGGACGCCAGCCACATCGGCATGTACATCGGGGACGGGAAGATGGTCCACGCGCCCCGGCCCGGGCGGAACGTCACGGTCGCGGGCGCCGGCTCGATGGAGATCCTCGGCATCGTCCGCCCGGTCTGACGGGCGGGGGCCGCCGGGCCGACCTGACGGATCGGCCCGAGTGACCTTTCTCATGGGTCCGGGGCCCGCCCGTGCCCGCTCCGGGCACAACTACCTCCCCTTCCGCGGCATATGCCAAGGATGACGGGCGCGCCCGCGGGGTGATCGCCATTCCGCCGCACGCCGCACTGCCGCTATGGTCCCGGACGGGCGGGACGCCACCCGGCGCCCGGATCACCCGCGGGGGAGGGAAGGAAACCCGGACCGATGCCCGTATCCGTACCGCGCCGGAGAATCGTCTCTGCCGCGGGGCAAGGCGAGACCACCGCCATGGACGCCACCGTCATGGACTCCACTGCTGTGACAGACGCAGGAACCGGCACAGGAACCGACCGCGACCGCACCGACCTCACCCTCCTGGTCGTCGAGGACGACCCGGCGGGTTCCCTCGCCGTACCCGAACTGCTGGACGCGGCGGGCAAGGCCGGCACCCGGGTCCGCATCCGCACCGCCCGGAACCTCACCGAGGCCGAGCGGCTGCTCACCGACGACGTGCACTGCGTGCTCGTCGACCTCGCGCTGCCCGCCCCCCGGGGCGCGGCCGACGAGGACCCGCTCGCCCCGCTGCGGCACATCCTGCGCCTCGCGCCCCGGCACGCCGTCCTCGCCCTCGCCCCCTCGGCCGACGCCGAGCTGGCCGCCGAGGCGGTCCGGGTCGGGGCCCAGGACCACCTCTTCCGGGAGGAGCTGGACGGGCGGCTGCTGAGCCGCGCCATCCGGTACGCGGTCGAGCGCAAGCGCAACGACGCCGCCAAGGTGAAGCTCGCCGAGTCCCGGCTGCGCGCCCAGGAGAACGCCCGCCTGGAGCGCGGCCTGCTGCCCACGCCGCTCCTGGAGGGCTCCGACCTGCGCTTCGCTGCCAGCTACCGGCCCGGCCGGTCCCGGGCGCTGCTCGGCGGCGACTTCTACGACGTCGTCCGCACCCCGGACGGCACCGTCCACGCCATGATCGGCGACGTCTGCGGCCACGGCCCCGACGAGGCCGCCCTCGGCGTCGAGCTGCGGATCGCCTGGCGCGCCCTGACCTTCGCCGGGCTCTGCGGGGACGAGCTGCTCTCCACCCTCCAGCAGGTCCTGGAGCACGAGCGGGAGAGCGAGGAGATCTTCGCGACCCTCTGCACGGTCGACATCGCGCCCGACGGGCGCCGCGCCGGGCTCTGTCTGGCCGGCCACCCGGCGCCGCTCGTCGCCCAGCGGGGCGGGACCGCCCGGCTCCTGCCGTACGAGGACGGCGGCCCGGCCCTCGGGCTGCTGCCGCGCGCCCGCTGGCCGCGCCGGCAGGTCGAGCTGGGCGGGGCGTGGAGCCTGCTGCTCTACACCGACGGCCTGATCGAGGGCCGGACGGCGGGCCCGGGCTCGCCCCGGCTCGGGCAGGACGGCATGGTCGGGATGATCAACCGGCAGCTGACCGGCGGCCTGCGCGGCGAGGCGCTCCTGGAGGCCGCGATGGCGGAGGCCCGCTCCCTGAACGGCGGCGAGCTGACGGACGACGTGGCCCTGCTGGCCCTGGAGCGCGAGGGGCCCCTGGGCTAGGCCGCCCCTTCCGGACCGGGCCGGGCCCGCGGCGCCCGGCACGCGCGGGGCCAGGCGGGCCCCTGAGCGCGCGCGAAGGGCCCGGGGGCGGTGCCCCCGGGCCCTCTCCCGCGCGTCCCCGCGGCTACCGGCCGCCGTTGTACGGGCCGTACGGCCCGTCGCTGCTGGATCCGCCGCGCCGGCCGCCGCCACCGCCGCCCATGACCTGCTTGAGGGCCGGGCGGACGTCCACCATGAAGACGATCGCGGCGATCAGGCCGGCGATCAGGAGGAAGAGGAGGCCGGGGAGGAAGAGGTTCAGCGCGAGGTTGACCCCGAGCAGGATCAGCCAGAACTTCTTCGTCTGCTTGTCCGCGGCCCGGTAGGCGTCCTCGCGGACCATCGCCGCGATGACGAACGAGGCGACGGCGAACCCGGTGAAGACCAGGAACATCAGCAGGTTGAGGGTGTTGTCGAACCGGTCCATCAGCATGCTGAACACCGCCTAGGGGGTCATGGGGTACGTGCGCCTCGCGGTCAAGGTACCCGTTTCAACGCACCTGGCCCCAGGAATCGTGCCCGGGTCCGCTATTCGGCCTCGCCGGCCGTGGCCGCGGCCTTCTTCGCGGGGGCCTTACGGGCGGCGGCCTTGCGGGCGGGCGCCTTCTTCGCGGGCGCGGGCTCCCCGGCGGCCTCCGGCTCCTCCGCGGGCGCGGGCACGGACGCGGACGCGGGCTCCTCGTCGGCGGCCTCCTCCGGCTCGACCACGACCGTGATCCCGGTGGCCGGGGCGGGGGCCTCGCCGCGCCAGGCGCGGACGGTCTCCTCGCCGAGGGCGGCGACCTCCTCGTACTTCTCGCGCGCCTTGACGGCGTACTCGGCGGCCACGCCGACGCCCCGCAGGGCCAGGTCCTGCGCGGTCTCGCCGAGCTTCTTGAGGTCGTCGGCGTCGAGGGAGCCGACGGCCCCGACGACCTCGGCGACCTTCGCCTGGACGACGGCCTGGGCCTCCTTGGCCCGGTCGGTGACCTTCTCCTGGACGGCCTTGGGGTCGGTCTTCCGCACGGCCTCGATCCGGCCGGGCGCCTCGGCGGCGAGCTGCTCGAGCAGACCGGGCACCTTGAGGGCCTGCCGCACGGCGAGGTCGGCCGTGCCGGCGGCGAAGTAGAGGGGGGTCCGCAGTTCGTCGATGATGGCCATGCTGGTGGTCCTCCCGATGGGGGCGTACTGGCTCTAGGCTTCCGGCTCCGCTGTGGCTCCCGCCGCGGCCTCCGCCGCGTTCTCCTTGCGGAAGGAGTCGTAGATCTGGAGCAGCACCTGCTTCTGCCGCTCGCTGATCGAGGGATCGGCCAGGATGACGGCGCGCGTCTCCAGCTCCTCCCGGTCCTTCTCGTCGAGGATCCCGGCCCGCACGTAGAGCGTCTCGGCCGAGATCCGCAGCGCCTTGGCGACCTGCTGGAGCACCTCGGCGCTGGGCTTGCGCAGCCCGCGCTCGATCTGGCTGAGGTACGGGTTCGACACCCCGGCGGCGTCGGCGAGCTGCCGGAGCGAGAGCTGCGCGGTGCGCCGCTGCTCGCGCAGGTACTCGCCGAGGCTGCCGAGATTGCCGACGTTGAGCGATGCCATGCTCCGTACCCTGCCACCCGTTGCTAACTATTGCAAGCACATGCTTGCAAGAGGCACCACCGGCCGCGCCGGGCGAACCGGCCCCCGGGCCCCGCCCCGGCAGTACCGTGAGGGCGTGAGCACCCGCATACCCCTCGACGACCTCCGGCGCCTGCGGAAGGCGCGGGACCGGATGGACCGGGACTACGCGCAGCCGCTGGACGTGGCCGCGCTCGCGCGGACCGCGCTGATGTCCACCGGGCACTTCGCGCGGAGCTTCCGCAGCGCCTTCGGGGAGACCCCGTACAGCTACCTCATGACCCGGCGGATCGAGCGCGCCAAGGCGCTGCTGCGGCGCGGGGACCTGTCGGTGACGGACGTCTGCATGGAGGTGGGGTGTACGTCGCTGGGCTCGTTCAGCTCGCGCTTCACCCAACTGGTCGGGGAGACGCCGAGCGCCTACCGGGCCCGGGAGCACGGGGCCGACGCCGCCCTGCCCGCCTGCGTCGCCAAGGTGGTCTCGCGACCGGTCAGGAACGGAGAAGCGCGGGCCGGCGGCGCTCCCTAGCGTGGGGGCCATGGACATCAACCTCTCCCAGAGCTTCATCACCGTCGACGACCACGACGAGGCGCTCGGCTTCTACCGGGACACGCTCGGCCTGGAGGTCCGCAAGGACGTGGGCTTCCAGGACATGCGCTGGGTGACCGTGGGGTCGCCCGCGCAGCCGGACGTGTCGGTCGTGCTGGAGTCGCCGCTGGCCGACCCCGGCGCCTCCGAGGCCGACCGCCGGGCGGTCGTCGACCTCATGCGCAAGGGCCTGCTGCGCGCGGCGATCTTCGGCACGGACGACTGCGACGCGGTCTTCGAGCGCGTCGCCGCCTCGGGGGCCGAGGTCCTGCGGGAGCCGGTCGACCAGCCGTACGGCGTCCGCGAGTGCGCCTTCCTCGACCCGGCGGGCAACCAGATCGTCTTCCAGCAGCCGAAGTCCTGACGGCCGGCCGGGACCGGTCCCGCGTTTTCCTACGGTTCTCGATAATCCGCGACGGATCGATCCTGGCTACCCTGGCGGACATGACCGCCATGACGCCCCGCCGCAGCGAGCCCGATCTCTCCTACCTCCTCGACCACACCAGTCACGTCCTGCGCACCCGCATGGCGGCGGAGCTGGCGGAGATCGGGCTCACCGCCCGGATGCACTGCGTCCTCGTCCACGCCCTGGAGGAGGAGCGGACCCAGGCGCAGCTCGCCGAGATCGGCGACATGGACAAGACGACGATGGTCGTCACCGTCGACGCGCTGGAGAAGGCCGGGCTGGCCGAGCGGCGGCCGTCGAGCACGGACCGGCGGGCGCGGATCATCGCCGTCACCGAGGCGGGCGCGCGGGTCGCCGCGGAGAGCCGGCGGATCGTGGACGGCGTCCACGCGGACGCCCTCGGCTCGCTCCCCGAGGAGGAGCGGGAGGTGCTGGTCCGGGCGCTGGGGCGGCTGGCCGACGGCCCCCTGCGGACGCCCGTCGAGGGGCCGGGGACCGCGCGCCGGGCCCGCCAGAAGAACTGACCCGGGGCCGGAGGGGCCCGGCGGAAGCCCTCCATCAAGTTCCGTAAAAAATAGTCTGCAACAAAACCTTCTGCTAGCGTCTCTCCTGTCGCCTCCACGGACAGGAGAGATCCCCATGCGTGCCCAGAACCGTTCCCTCGCGCTCACCGTGCTCGCCAGCGCCATGCTCATGACCGTCCTCGACGGCAGCATCGTCACCGTCGCCATGCCCGCCGTCCAGGCCGACCTCGGCTTCACCCCGGCCGGCCTGAGCTGGGTCGTCAACGCCTACCTCATCGCCTTCGGCGCGCTCCTGCTGCTCGCCGGACGCCTCGGCGACCTGATCGGACGCAAACGGATGTTCCTCGCCGGGACCGCCGTCTTCACAAGTGCATCGCTGCTCGCCGGCGTCGCCGGCTCCCCCGCCGTCCTGATCGCCGCCCGCTTCCTCCAGGGCGCCGGCAGCGCGATGTCCTCCGCCGTCAGCCTCGGCATCCTCGTCACGCTCTTCACCGAACCCCGCGAACGCGCCCGCGCCATCGCCGTGTTCAGCTTCACCGGAGCCGCCGGCGCCTCCCTCGGCCAGGTCCTCGGCGGGCTCCTCACCGACGCCCTCTCCTGGCACTGGATCTTCTTCATCAACCTGCCCGTCGGCGCCGCCGCGATCGCCCTCGCCGTCCGCGCCCTCCCCGCCGACCGGGGCCTCGGCCTCGCCGCCGGCGCCGACGCCCTCGGCGCGCTCCTGGTCACCGCGGGCCTGACGACCGGCATCTACGCGGTCGTGCGCATCGAGGAGCACGGGGCCGCCTCCGCCCACACCCTGGGCCTCGGCGCCCTCGCCCTCGCCCTGCTCGCCGGCTTCCTGGTCCGCCAGCGCCGGGCCGCCACCCCCCTGATGCCGCTGCGGATCCTGCGCTCCCGCGCGGTCGCGGGCGCCAACCTCGTCCAGCTCCTCATGGTCGCCGCCCTCTTCTCCTTCCAGGTCCTCGTCGCCCTCTACCTCCAGCGGGTCCAGGGGTACGGCGCCACCGCCACCGGCCTCGCCATGCTGCCCGCCGCCCTGGCCATCGGCGCCGTCTCGCTGGGCGTCTCGGCCCGGCTCATCACCCGCTACGGCGAGCGCGCGGTGCTGCTCACCGGCCTCGGGCTGCTGGTCGGCGTGCTGGGCCTGCTCACCCGGGTCCCCGTGCACGCCTCGTACGCCACCGACCTGCTCCCGGTGATGCTGCTCGCCGCCGGCTTCGGCCTGGCGCTGCCGGCCCTCACGGCGCTCGGCATGTCGGGCGCCGACGAGGCCGACGCGGGCCTGGCCTCGGGGCTCTTCAACACCACGCAGCAGATCGGCATGGCGCTCGGCGTGGCGGTCCTCTCCACCCTGGCCGCCGCCCGCACCGAGGCGCTCGGCGCGGCCGGGCGGACCGCGGCGGAGGCCCTGACGGGCGGCTACCGCCTGGCCTTCGCGGTCGGCACGGGGCTGCTGCTCGCCGCCCTCGCGGTCGCGGCGACCGTGCTCCGCGCGAAGGCGGCGGCCCCCCGGCCCGAGGTCGTCACCGCCGCCTGACGGCGGCTCAGGACGCGCGGCCCTCCACGAGGGCCGCGACGCCGTCCAGGATCCGGGCCAGACCGAAGCGGAACTCGTCGTCGGGGCCGTCGGCCTGGTCCAGGACCCCCGAGTCGATCACCTTCGCCACCTGCGGGAACGCGGCCGGGTCGACCAGCCGGCGCAGGGTGCGGCTGTACTGGGCCATGGCCTCCTCCGGCGCGACCCCGGACGCCTCCATCGCGTCCGCGAGCTCGGCCATCATCAGCGCGTCGCTCTTCACGAAACCGGACACCAGCAGCGTCACCGAGATCTTGGTGCCCTCGTCGAGGCCGGTGCCCTCCATCGCGAGCAGCGCCTTCTCCCACCAGGCCACCGCGTGCGGGGTCGCGGGCGGGCCGGAGACCGGGATCCGCAGCAGCCAGAGGCTGCGCAGATAGACCTCGCGCATCGCCCGGGCCCAGCGCTCCAGCCCCTCCCGCCAGGGGACGTCCGGGCCGAACAGCTCCGGCGGGGCGCCCGTCGCGGCCTCCTGCATCAGCACGTACAGCTCCTGCTTGGCGGAGACGTACCGGTAGAGGGACATCGTCGAGACGCCCAGCTCCTTGGCGACCCGCCCCATCGAGACGGCGGCGAGCCCCTCCGCCGAGGCGAGCTCCACGGCCGCGGCGACGATCCGGTCCTGGCTGAGGCCGGGCTTCGGCCCCTTGGTGGGGCGCTCGCGCAGCCCCCAGGCGGCCTCGATCGAGGCCGGCAGGTACGACCCGCCCTCGCCCCGGGACACGTTCCCGTCCTTGCCGCCCGTCATCCGCGCCGCCTCCTGAGCTCGCCCGCTTGACGCCCATCCTAGTAATGCGTAACCCTTACACAGTAACGCGTAAGGCATACGCAGTACGCTGCTGAGCGCCGCAGAAGGGGACACCCATGCCTCCCGCCATCGAGACCACCGGCCTGACCAAGGGCTACGGCACCACCCGCGTCCTCGACGCCCTCGACCTCCGCGTCGAGACCGGCACCGTCTTCGCCCTCCTCGGGCCCAACGGCGCCGGCAAGACCACCACCGTCCGGATCCTCACCACCCTCACCGCCCCCGACGGCGGGCACGCGCGCGTGGCGGGCCACGACGTCGTCACCGAGCGCCGCGCCGTCCGCCGCGCCATCAGCCTCACCGGCCAGTACGCGGCCGTCGACGAGACCCTCACCGGCGCCGAGAACCTCCGCCTCGCCGCCCGCCTCTCCGGCCTCTCCCGCGCGGCCGCCGCCCGCCGCGCCGACGAACTCCTCGAACGCTTCCGGCTCACCGACGCCCGCGACCGGCAGGCGAAGACGTACTCCGGAGGCATGCGCCGCCGCCTCGACCTCGCCGCCGGCCTCGTCCGCGACCCCGGCACCACCCGGGTCGTCTTCCTCGACGAACCCACCACCGGCCTCGACCCGCGCAGCCGGAACGAACTCTGGGACGTCGTCCGCGAGTTGTCCGCCCACGGCACCACCGTCTTCCTCACCACCCAGTACCTGGAGGAGGCCGACCGGCTCGCCCACCGCATCGCCGTCCTCGGCGGCGGCCGCGCCCTCGCCGAAGGCACCGCCGCGGAGCTGAAGACCCGTTACGCGGGCCACCGCCTCGACCTCGTCGCCCGCGACCGGGACGCGTACCTCCGCCTCACCCCGCACGCCACCGCCCACACCCCCGAGACCCTCACCCTCGGCCTCCCCACCGACGGCAGCGCCGCCCACGTCCGCGCCCTGCTCGACGCCCTCGACCCGGACCGCACCGACATCGAGCGCTTCACCCTGCACAGCGCGACCCTCGACGACGTCTTCCTCACCCTGACCAGCACCGCGAAGGAGCCGAGCCGTGCCTGACGCGACCGCGAGCCCCCTCACCACCGCCACCGTCCTCGTCGGACGCGGCCTCCTCCTCAGCCGGCGCAACCTCGACGCCGTCATCAGCGCGCTGGTGCTGCCGGTGATGCTGATGCTGGTCTTCGTCTACTTCTTCGGCGGGGCCATCGACACCGGCGACACCCGCTACGTCACCTACGTCGTCCCCGGCGTCATCGTCCTGTGCGCCGGCTTCGGCGCCGCCGCGACCGCCGTCACCGTCAGCGACGACATGCAGCGCGGCACCGTCGACCGCCTCCGCACCCTCGACGTCGGCGCCGTCCCCTTCCTCACCGGACACGTCGTCGCCGCCGTCGCCCGGAACCTCCTGGCCACCGGCCTGGTCCTCGGCGTCGCCCTCCTCATCGGCTTCCGCCCCGCCGCCACCGCCGGCGGCTGGCTCGCCGCGGCCGGCCTGCTGCTCGCCTACATCACCGCCGTCTCCTGGCTGTCCGCCGCGGCCGGCCTCGTCACCCGCAGCCCCGAGGCGGCCGGCGCGGTCACCTTCCTCATGATGTTCCTGCCCTACCCGAGCAGCGCCTTCGTCCCCATCGACACCATGCCGGGCTGGCTGCACGGCTTCGCCGAGCACCAGCCCGTCACCCCGCTCATCGAGTCCCTGCGCGGCCTGCTCCTCGACCGGCCGGTCGGCGACGCGCCCTGGACCGCCCTCGCCTGGTGCGCCGGCCTCCTCCTCCTGGCCGTCGCCGCCTCCGGCACCCTCTTCCGCCTGCGCACCCGCTGACGGATCAGAAGATGTCCGGCGAGAACGGCCGCAGCGGGGTGCGGAAGAGCAGGTCGGCACGGGCGGCCGCGCCCGGCACCGCCTCCTCGATCCGGCCCAGCCGCGCCAGCCGCACCGCCGACTCGTCGCCGAGGACCAGCCGGGCCAGCTCGGCCACGTCGAGCACCAGGTCCGCCGAGGCGGTCGTCGGGACGCACGAGGCGCCCTTCGGGGAGGCGTCGAGGCGGTGGCGCCCGCCCGCGTACCCGTCCCCGTCCCGCACGTCGAGGACCAGCCCGTCCGTCACCGGGTACGTCCGCTCCTCCAGGACCCGCGCCACGTCGAGGATCCGCAGCCACAGCATGTCCGCGTGGCTCACCGTCCGCGCCGCGCGCGGGTCCGGCAGCAGCAGCGGCAGCGGGTCGTCCGGCGGCCGGTGGCCGCTGCGCACCGTCACCACCCAGTCGACCGAGCAGACGAACCGCCACAGGGCCCGCTCGGCGGCCGGCGTCGCCGCGATCAGGTCCCGCACGGTCAGCGTGTTCTCCGGCTGCTTGTCGTCGCTCCACCTGTCGTCGCAGCGGTACGACACGTACCCCTCGGGCTCGCCCGACGCCGAGCGGTAGACCGCGTAGTACGGCTCGGTCCAGGGCTCCAGGTGGTGGCCGCCGCCGGTGCCCACGTCCCAGTTCCGGGCGGAGCGGTCGGTGACGCCGGCCCGGACCCCGGCGAGCCGCCGGTGCAGCCCCGGCCCGATCCGGCGGATCTCCGCCCCGTCGCAGAGGTCGATCCGGCCCCCGTCCTCGGGGCCGCCGGTGCGCCGCGGGTCGAGCCCCGCCCGGCGCAGGTCCACGCTCCACTCGGTGACGGAGCTCGCGGGCCCGAAACCGTACCGGCCGTAGATCGGGTACTCGGCGGCGATCAGCGTCGCGATCGCGTCGCCCCGCTCCCGGGCGGCGGCGAGGTCCAGGGCCATCAGCCGGCTCAGCAGCCCGCGCCGCCGGTGCGTCGGCGCCACCGTCACCTGGGTGATCGCGTCGGCGGACAGGGCGCCGCCGCCGACCGCGCTCACCTCCTGCCGGAAGGAACGGAAGGTGGCGACGACCCGGCCGCCGTCCAGGGCGGCGCGGGTGCGGTCGAGGTCGACGTGGGCCAACCGGTCCGCCACCAGCCCGTCGGGGACGACGGGCTCGTGCAGGAACCCCGTCCGCAGCGCCCGCAGCCAGTCGGGGAACTCGGACTCGGTCACCGTGCGCAGTTCCACAGCCATCCCCCGACCCTACGCACGGCCCGGCCCTCCCGGCACGGGGTTTTCCGTGCGGGAGGGCCGGGGGTCCGTCGGGCGGGCGCCGGTCAGGCCAGCAGGTCGTCGACCTGGGCCTCGCCCTCCCGGTAGCGGCGGGCGATCTCCGCGCCGCAGTCGTCGGCGGTCCGCTGGAGCGCCTGCCGGCGGCGCGAGATCTGCTGCTCGTACCCCGCCAGCCGCCCCATCGCGGTGTGCAGCTCCTCGTCCGTGCGGGCCGTCAGGTCCGACAGCTCGACCTCCGACAGCATCTCCGAGGCCAGCCGCCGGTACTCCTCCCCGCGCGGCGTCGACAGCGTCACGTGCCGGGCCGAGGAACGGTGCCGGGACGGCCCGTCGGCGAGGATCTCGGAGAGCCGGTCGAGCACCGGCGCCTCCGGGTCGGTCCGGCGCGCCAGCTCGGCCCGCAGGATGTCGATCCGGCCCTGGAGCATCCGCCGCACGTAGCTGAGGTCGGCCTCGTCGCTCTGCGCGTCCCGGCGCAAGGCCCGCAGTTCGGCCAGGCGCAGGCCGCCGAGGTCGTGACCGGGCCCCTCGGGTTCGGCGGTCCGCTGCGCGGGCGGCCGGGCGACCGGTCCGCCGGGCGCCGCCCCGGCGGGGCGGATCAGCGGTACGGGGCCGGACGGCGTCGGCCCGGTGCTGGATGCACTCATGAGAATCGTCCCCTCGACCGGTGCGGAGCCGCACCGCCTCCTGGCATGGTGCCACTCCGGCACGCGCGCGTGCAGGCGCTCTGCACCCGTTCGGCCCCCAGAAATCCCCGATCGGTAGGTTGGGACCCATGCGAGCTGTGGTGCAGAGGGTGGACGGCGCGAAGGTCGTCGTCGCAGGGGAGACGGTCGGCGAGATCACCGGCGAGGGACTGTGCGTCCTGGTGGGCGTCACCCACGACGACACCCCGGAGAAGGCGGCCCAATTGGCCAGAAAGCTCTGGTCCGTCCGGGTATTGGAGGACGAGAAGTCCTGCTCCGACGTGGACGCCCCGCTCCTGGTGATCTCCCAGTTCACGCTCTACGGCGACGCCCGCAAGGGCCGCCGCCCCACCTGGAACGCGGCCGCCCCCGGCCCCGTCGCCGAACCCCTCGTCGACGAGGTCGTCGCGCAGCTGCGGAAGCTCGGCGCGCGCGTGGAGACGGGCCGCTTCGGCGCCGACATGCGCGTCAGCCTCACCAACCACGGCCCGTTCACGGTCCTCGTCGAGGTCTGAGCCCCGGCCCGGGGGCTACGGCTCGACGACGGTCTCCTGCGCGGCGGCCGTCGTCCCCGCCACCAGCGGCGCGTCCACCGGCACGTTCCGCTTCACCAGCGCCAGGGCGATCGGCCCCAGCTCGTGGTGGCGGACGGCGGTCGTCACGAAGCCGAGCTGACGCCCGTCCGGCCCGTCGGCCGCGAGCCGCAGCGGCGTGCCGTGCCCCGGCAGGCTCACCTCGCTGCCGTCCAGGTGCAGGAAGACCAGCCGGCGCGGCGGCTTGCCCAGGTTGTGCACCCGGGCGACCGTCTCCTGCCCCCGGTAGCAGCCCTTCTGGAGGTGCACGGCGGTGCCGATGAGCCCGATCTCGTGCGGGATGGTCCGGTGGTCGGTCTCGAAGCCGAGCCGCGGCCGGTGCGCCTCCACCCGCAGCGCCTCGTACGCGAGGACGCCGGCGGCCGGCCCGTGCGCGGCGGCGAAGGACTCCAGCCCGGCGCGGGGCAGGAACAGGTCGCGGCCGTACGGGGTCTCCCGTACGACCACGCCGCCGGGCGTCTCGGCGGTCGACCCGGCCGGCAGGTGCACGACGGCGAACTCCTCCGTCCGGTCGGCGACCTCCACCCGGTAGAAGAACTTCATCGACTCCAGATAGGCGAGCAGCTCGCCCTCGGTGCCCGGCTCGACGTGCGCCCACACCGTCTCGCCGTCGTCGACGAGCGAGAGGGCGTGCTCGATGTGCCCGTTCGCGGAGAGGATCAGCGCCTCGGTGGCCCGGCCGGCCGGCAGGTCGCTGACGTGCTGGGTGAGCAGCAGGTGCAGCCAGCTCAGCCGGTCCTCACCGGTGACGGTGACGACGCCGCGGTGGGAGAGGTCGACGAAACCGGTGCCGTCGGCGAGGGCGCGCTGCTCGCGGAACAGGTCGCCGTAGTGGGCGGCGACGCCTTCGTCGCGGCCTTCGGCCGGAACGGCGCCGGGCAGGGACAGCAGAGGGCTCTTCATGGGAAAAGCCTACGACTCCGCGGCGGCGGCCTTCCGGGAGCAGTCGGCACACCGCCCGAAGATCGCGAAGTGCTTCATGTCGGTCTCGAAGCCGAAGGTCTCGCGGAGCTTCCCGGTGAACTCGGCGGCCACCTCCACGTCCGCCTCGATGACCTCCGAGCAGTCCCGGCACACCAGGTGGAGGTGGTGGTGCCGGTCCGCGAGGTGGTAGGTCGGGGCGCCGTGCCCCAGGTGCGCGTGGCTGACCAGTCCGAGCTCCTCCAGGAGCTCCAGGGTCCGGTACACGGTGGAGATGTTCACCCCGGAGGCGGTCTTCCGCACCTCGACGAGGATGTCGTCGGGCGTGGCGTGCTCCAGCACGTCCACCGCCTCCAGGACAAGCTGACGCTGCGGCGTCAGCCGGTAGCCACGCCGCCGCAGGTCGCTCTTCCAGTCGGTGCTCACCACGCCCCCAGTGTACGGAGGGCGTGGCGGGCCGCCGGTGGTCCTACTTGAAGAAGGCGATGCCGTCGTCGGGCATGTCGGGGAGGTTGCGGGCCATCTCGGCGACCTCCTCGGGGGTGACGACCTTCTTCAGGTGCGCCGACATGTAGGGGCGGAGCGGGACCTCGGGGGTCGCCTTCTCGCCGACCCACATCAGGTCGCTCTTCACGTAGCCGTAGAGCCGCTTGCCGCCGCTGTACGGGCCGGAGGCCGCGGTGCGGGCCACGGCGTCGGTCGCCAGGTCGATCTGCGGCTTCTGGTCGGCGAGCTCGCCGTACCAGACCTCGACGACGCCGTCGTCGCGGACCATGACGACCTCGACCTTGCGGTCCTTGTCGATCCGCCAGAAGCCGCTCTCGCTCTCCAGCGGGCGGACCTTGTTGCCCTCCGCGTCGAGGACCCAGGAGTGCGAGCGGTACTCCAGGAAGTCCCGGCCGTCGTGGCTGAAGGTCACGGACTGGCCGAAGTTGCACTTCTCCGCGCCGGGGAAGTCGGACACGCCGGCGCCCTCCCAGGTCCCGAGGAGGAACGCGAGCGGGACGAGGTCCGGGTTGAGGTCGGACGGGATCTGGATCATGAGCGACTCAGACGATCTGTGAAGGGGGATCGGTGAAGGAAGGTCGGTGGAGGCGGCGGACCGGGAAGGTCAGCGCTGGCCCTGGTACAGCTTCTTCACGGTCAGACCGGCGAAGGCGAGCACGCCGACGGCGACCAGGACCAGCAGAGTCTCGAAGAAAATGATCACGGAGTGCTCCTCGGCTGAGGGTGAAGGCGGAACGGGCCGGACCCCAGCTTAGTGGGCGGGGGCCCGGCCCACTCGGTGAGGTGGGTCTCCGGGGACGGCCCGGTCAGCCGAGCAGCTGGTTCTGGAGCGTCACCGTCTGCTGGAAGGGGACGGCGAGCGCCTCGCCGGCCCGGACCTGGGTCACCACGGCCACGATGTCGCCGGTCTGGAGGTACGCCCAGCGGGTCTGCTCGGGGCCGTACGGCTTCTTCTCCCGGAAGCCGTAGAGCGTCGTGTCCGGCACGTCGACGACCGAGGCGTAGTCCTCCGGCACCACGTCCTCGACGCCCCGGGGCAGCACCGCCGGGGCGGAGGCCGCGCCCGCGTCCAGGGCGTCGTCCTTGAACGCCTCCGCGTACGCCACCGAGCCGAACCGCAGCAGGTGCACGGTGCTGCGGGTGCCGTCGGGCATGGTCCAGGCCCGGGCCGCGATGTGCCGGAGCGTGGAGTCGGCGAGCGCCGTCCGCAGCTCGGCCCGGTCCTCGTCGCCGTACAGGGCGAGGAAGGACTCGGTCGTCACCCAGGTGCCGTCGGTCTTCGGGTCGACCTTCGCGCCGGCCGGGGCCGGCAGCACGAGCCGGCGCGCGTCCGCGTAGTGGATCTCGCCGTCGTTGCCGTCGGTGAAGGGCCGCGGCTTGCCCTCCGGCAGGGCCGGGAGGCTCAGCTCCGGGTACTCCCAGCGGCCGTCGCTCTCGGTCGCGAGCCCCGGCACCTCGTGCCGTTCCAGCGAGGTGATCCAGGCGGCGGTGCCGGCTCCGGCACCGGCGAAGACCACCACGGCGGCGGTCCACCGCGCGACGGCGGCGAGCACCCGGCGCGACCGCCGGGGCCCGGCGGTCGCGGCCCGCGGCGCCTCCTCGACGGCGGCGTCGGTCCCGACGGCGGCTCCGGCCTCGGCGGCCTCGGGCGCCGCTCCGGCGGCCGGGCCCGATGCGGTCACGCTCATACGTACTCCCCCGGGGACTGGATGTGGTCGAGCTGCTTCTTCACGAGCTCCGCGACCTCGGACTTCTCGAAGGGGACCGCGCCGAACGCGACGACGGAGACCATGAGCTCGGAGTCGTACGCGGAGCAGGACATGCCCCGGAGCGCGTTCTCCCGGTCCTCCTTCTCCTCCTCGGTCTCCTCCTCGACCCGGTCCTGCGGGTCCTCCAGGAGGAAGCAGGAGGAGTTGCGGTGGTCCTTGATCTTCGGGCCCTCGGGGAGCTCCAGGAACTCGGCGAGCTCCCGCTTCCACCGGTACAGGTCGTGGATGCTGCGCTTGTCCTTCATGCGCACGATCTGGATCTCGACGACGAGGTGGTTGTCGTACGAGGTGAGGGACCGCATGCCCATGCCCTGCACGCCCAGCTTGTCGATGCGCTTCTCGTAAGCGCGGCGCTTCTTGCCGGAGAGCCCGCGGGCCTCGCTCTTCAGCAGGGCGGCGGCCTCCCGGCCGGACAGCTCGCCGTCGTTGCCGTACGACTCGATGTCGGGGCCCAGGCGGTAGCCCGAGGGGACGGGCAGCAGCAGCTTGCTCATGGGGGTGTCGGCGCGCCCGCGGGTGATCGCGGTCGCGGCCGGGTCCTTGGAGGTCGCCTTCGGGTCCGGCGCCTGCCAGCCGACGGTCTCGGCCGTGCGGTCGGCGTTCGCCACGGTGACGGCGGTGTACCCGATGCCGCCGCCGGCCGCCCCCAGGACGAGGACGGCGGGCAGGACGACGCCGAGCAGGATCCGCCCGACCCGCCTCTCGCGGACGGGCGGCACCTCCACGGCCGGCGTCTCCGCGACGGCCGGCGGCTCGGGGGCGGACTGCGCCTCGGGGGTCTCGTGCTCGCTCACAGGCGCTCCAGCTGCTTCTCGGCCAGCGTGCGGATGTCCTTCTTGCTGATCTTCTTCGTGTCGAAGATGTCGATCTCGGCCATCACGTCGCCGCGCTGGAAGATCGCCCGGGCCCGGTACAGGTCGAGGTAACCGGCCTCCCGGTGCGCCGGATAGACGTAGTAGCGGCCGTTCCCGCTGCCCTTGATCGCGTCGCCCGGGTTGTCCGCGTGCTCCTCCCCGTCCATGTAGGAGAGCTGGTCCTCGGCGTGGTCCACGGCGCCGAGCTCGCCGCTGGGGGCGAACTGGACGAGCCGGATGATCGTGGTGCGGCTCTCGCCCGACTCCCAGCTGCGGAAGGCGATCCGCCGCAGCCGGCTCTCGCCGAGGAAGGTGAGCATCCAGCTCTCGTCCTTGAAGTCCCGCGCGTACGAGGCGATGTCGTACCAGCCGTCGCGCGGCCCGAACTCGTTGTCGCGGGCCCCGGCCGGGCGCGGGACGAGCAGCTTGCGCAGATCGCCGTCCGTCTTCGCCAGGGCGTCCTCGGCGGCGGGGAGCGGATCGGGCTCCTCGCCCTTCGGGAGCGGCTTCGCGGGATGGGCGAGACCCGGCTGGTTGAGGGCCGGGAGCGGCGTCGGCTCGCGCTGGGCCTGGACGCCGTAGCCGACGGCCGTGCCGCCGATGACGCCGAGCACGGCGGCGACGGCGATCAGCGCGATCGTACGGCCGGCCCGGCGGCGGCGCGGAACCGACCGTGTGAGCGGTTCCGGGGCGGGGTCCGGCGACGGCGCCGGCCCGCTCTGAGCGGATTCGACCGCTTCTGAGGCTTCCAAAACAGTCCCCCCACGAGACGAGAAGGGCGGATTCCGTTATCCGCGCACCCACCTGACCCGTGAGGCATGCGGGGAGTTGCATGACTTCGCATTACAGTTCGGTATATGGCGAAGAAGCTCGTGATCAAGGTGACCGCCGGGGCCGACGCCCCGGAACGCTGCTCCCAGGCCTTCACCGTGGCCGCCGTCGCCGTCGCGAGCGGCGTCGAGGTGTCGCTGTGGCTGACCGGCGAGTCCGCGTGGTTCGCCCTCCCGGGCAGGGCGGCCGAGTTCGACCTGCCGCACGCGGCCCCGCTGCCGGACCTGATCGACGCGGTCCTGGCGGCCGGCCGGATCACCCTGTGCACCCAGTGCGCGGCCCGTCGCGAGATCACCGAGAAGGACGTCCTGGACGGCGTGCGCATCGCCGGCGCCCAGGTCTTCGTCCAGGAGTCCCTGGCCGACGACACCCAGGCCCTCGTGTACTGATCCCGTCCCCGGCTCGGCCGGCGCCCCGCCGCCGCTACTCCCGGCGCTTCTTGCCGTCGAGCTCGTCCCACCACTCGTCCGACTGCGGGTCCCCGGACGGGTCGTCCCACCAGCGGTCCTCCGGCCCCCGCCGGTTCGCCACCATCGCCGCGACCGGCGGAATGACCATGGCCACGACGCACATCCCGACGGCGACCGGCATGGAGAACAGCCGCACGACGGCCCAGGCGCCCACGAAAAGCACCAGGCAGGCACCCATCATCCAGAAGTAGACGCGCCGACGCCGTGCGTACACACCTTCAGCCTACGACCGCCCCCCGGGCAAGAGAAGAAGCCGGAGGGCCGTGCCTCAGGTCCTGGTGATGGCGTCCAACCCCCCAGGAGGCACGGCCCTCCGGCCGTCGGTGTCCGCGGATCAGACCGCGATGGCCACGTCCGTCAGGCTGCCCGTCTCGGTGACGACGACCTTGCGGTCGGCCTGGGCGCCGGGGACGAGGGCGCGGAGGGTCCACTCGCCGGCGGCCGCGTAGAAGCGGAACTGGCCGGTGGCGGAGGTGGGGACCTCGGCCGTGAACTCGCCGGTGGCGTCCAGGAGGCGGACGTAACCGGTGACGGGCTCGCCGTCCTTGGTCACCTGGCCCTGGATGGCCGTCTCACCGGGCTTGAGCGTGCTGACGTCGGGGCCGCCGATCGGAGCTCCACACATGTTCTTGGGTCCTGTCCTGTCGCGAGGGGGAGGCGGTTACTTGTTGGCGCCGAGCTCGATCGGCACGCCCACGAGGGAGCCGTACTCGGTCCACGAGCCGTCGTAGTTCTTGACGTTCGGGACCTCCAGCAGCTCGTGGAGGACGAACCAGGTCAGCGCCGAGCGCTCGCCGATGCGGCAGTAGGCGACGGTGTCCTTCGCCAGGTCGACCTGCTCGGCCTCGTAGAGGGCCTTGAGCTCGTCGTCCGACTTGAAGGTGCCGTCGTCGTTGGCGTTCTTCGACCACGGGATGTTGCGGGCGGTCGGGACGTGGCCCGGGCGCTGCGACTGCTCCTGCGGGAGGTGGGCGGGGGCGAGCAGCTTGCCGGAGAACTCGTCGGGCGAGCGGACGTCGACGAGGTTCTGGGTGCCGATCGCGGCCACGACGTCGTCGCGGAAGGCGCGGATGGAGACGTCCTGGGCCTGGGCCTTGTACTCGGTGGCCGGGCGGTTCGGGACCTCGGAGCCGTCGACCAGGTCGCGGGAGTCGAGCTCCCACTTCTTGCGGCCGCCGTCGAGGAGCTTGACGTCCTGGTGGCCGTAGAGCTTGAAGTACCAGTAGGCGTACGAGGCGAACCAGTTGTTGTTGCCGCCGTAGAGGACGACCGTGGTGTCGTTGGCGATGCCCTTGGCGGAGAGGAGCTTCTCGAAGCCCTCCTGGTCGATGAAGTCGCGGCGCACCGGGTCCTGGAGGTCCTTGGTCCAGTCGATCCGGATGGCGTTGCGGATGTGGTTCTTGTCGTAGGCGGCGGTGTCCTCGTCGACCTCGACGATCGCGACGGCCGGGTTGTCGAGGTTGGCCTCGACCCAGTCGGCGTCGACCAGTACGTCGCTGCGAGCCATGCTGTTTCTCCTCCGGGGCAGTGTGCGGCGGTGCGGTGCGAGGGTGGTGCTGCATGTGCGGGTACGCGCCGGGGCGAGGCGCCCGACGGCGTCGTGCGGCGCGGTGCGGCCCGGACCCCGGGGGTCGGCGGGCCGTGGGAAATACGGGCGCGGAGCGCGTCCCGCTCAGACGGAGCGACAGAGCATGGCGGCGATGCGGCACAGGTCTACTGCCCGCCGCTTCGTGAGTTCCGCCTGTCGCTTCATGCCGTCGATCGTAGGGACGGACGGGCGGCCGTGTCACCGGTGTGTCGTATTTTGAGACGGGATCATCCGGGTAGTGAGACCGGAGAGGGGCCGGAGCGGCCCGGCGCGCCCTTCCGTCCGGCCGCCTTCCCGCGCACTTCTGCGGATCGGACGGCCTCGTCTCATTATGTGAAAACGGGGCGCAGGGAGGGCCGTTCGGCCCGCCGTTCCCCGCCCCGGGCCGCCACGTCCGCCCTCGGACCGCCACGGCCTGGCCCCGGGCCGCCGTGGCCGGGCTCGGCCGCCGTGGCCGGGACTCAGCCCGCTATGGCCACGTCCCGGCCCGTCACCGTCACGGCCAGCCCCTCCGGGCGCGGCTCCACCGTGGCGACCCGCATGCCGGCGACGCGGCCGAGCGGGCGCTCGAAGTCGGTGCGCTCGCGGACGAGCTTCTCCAGGAAGGGGATGCCCTCGCCGGGCACCTCGTCGGCGCGGACCCTGACGGTGTCGCCGCCGACCAGGGTGACCGAGGAGACAACGGTGCGGGTCACCGTGCGGCCCAGGACCACGACGCTGCCCGTCACCTTCACCTTGCCGGGACCGCCGTACTCCATGGCGGTGGCCCGCCGGGAGGCCGCGACGAGGTCGGCGTACGAGATGAGCGCCGTGCCGCTCGCCTCGCCGGCCCGGAAGCCGGACCAGTCGCCGGTGACGGTCACGTCCCGCAGGTCGAAGGTGATCTCGTCGATCCGGAGGGACTTGTCGCCCGCCTGGGTGTGGGCGCCCCGCGCGACCACCTCGACCTCGTCGAAGCGCTTGTCGGCGGCCTGGGTGAGGAAGGGGAAGCCCTTGATGTCGACCTCGACGGACTCGGTCCTGCCGCCCGCGAGCGAGGCGCGGCCCGCCACCTCCGACTCGGCCCAGGCGGCGGCCAGCCGGTCGGCGCCGACCAGGACCCCGCCCAGCACGACGGCCACCACCAGCAGGATCCGCAGTGCTCGCATGGCTGTCTCTTCCCCCGTCGCCGTGTCGTCAGTCTCGCCGGGACGTGGGCCGGCCCCCCGACACGAAGATCGACGTGTCGGGGGGCCGGGCGGTTCCCGGGCGCCCCGGGCGTGCGGTCGGACCGCTCAGACCAGGGCGCGGCCGAGAAGGTACACGGCGGGCGCGGCGGCCGTCAGCGGCAGGGCCACACCGGCCGTCATGTGCACGAAGCGGGACGGGTAGTCGTAGCTGGCCACCCGCAGGCCGACGAGGGCGCAGACGCCGGCGGCGAGGCCGAGCAGCGCCCCGGAGGCGCCCATGCCGTTCAGGGTGCCGGCGGCGGTGCCCGCGCCGGCGGCGGCGAGCAGCGAGACGACGAGCGAGACCGGGCCGGGCAGCGGGAGCGCGCGGGCGAGGACGGCCGCGGCCACCGCCGCCGCGCCGGCCACCACCGCGTCCGGCTCGGCGCCGAGGTGCCCGGCGGCGAGGACCGTGAGCGCCGACGAGGCGACGGTGGCCATCAGGCCGTACATCCGCTCGTCGGGGTCGGCGTGGCTGCGCAGCTGGAGGACGAGGCAGAGCAGGACCCAGACGCCGAGCGTGCCGAGGATGGCGGGGGCGGCGTGCTCGCGGCCGGTGGCCAGCAGGGCGGCGTCGGCGACGAGCCCGCCGAGGAAGGCGAGCGCGATGCCCTGCCGGGCGGGCCACATGCCGTTGAGCCGGAACCAGCCGGCGGCGGTGAGCGCCTGGAGGACGACCAGCGGCAGGAGGAGCCCGTACGCGCCGAGCGCGGCGCCGCCGGCGAGCAGCAGTCCGAGGACGGCCGTCAGGGCGGCGGGCCGCATCCCGGGCTCGATGATCGGCGACCGGCCCTCGGCACGCGCGCGCTGGGCGTCGGTGATCCGGGTGTTCCCGGAGGTGGTCGGCGAGGAGTACGCGGGCCCGGCATCGGCCTCGACGGGTACGGGCGCGGGGGCCGGGGCCCCGGGCCCCGGCCGGTCGTACGCCTGCGGGTACGGCTCCTGGGCGTAGGGCTGCGGCTGCGGTTGCGGCGCCTGCGGGGCGTGGGCCTGCTGCCCGTACGCCTCCTGTCCGTACCCGCCCTGCCCGTACGTCTCCCGCGGGTACGCCCCGGTCCCGTACGCCGGCTGGACCTGCGGCGCCTGCTGGGCGGCGTACTCGTAGGCGTGCGCGTGCGCCTGCGGGGCCGGCGGCTGCTGCTCCTGGGGGCGGATCGCGGGCTGGTACGTGGTGTCCCAGGTCTGGCCCTCCCAGGTCTGGGTGACCGAGGGGTCGTACGCGTGCGGGTCGTGGGGCTGCCCGCCCTGGCCGCCGTACTGCTGGTCGTTGCTCATGCTGTGGGGGTCACCCTCCTGCGAACGGGGGGAGCACCTCGACCGTGCCGCCCTCGGCAAGCCGTACCGTCTCATGGTTCCGGGTCCCGACCGGGTCGCCGTCGACGAGGAACGAGCAGCGCCGGAGGACCCGGACGAGCTCGCCCGGGTGGTTCGCGCGGGCCGCTTCCAGGGCCTCGGCGAGGGTCTCGGCGGTGTACGGCTCCTCGGCGACCCCGGCGGCGGCCTTGGCCGCGGCCCAGTAGCGGATGGTTCCCGCTGCCATAGCGGCGCTCCCTTCGTTCGTGTGCGCGCCGCCCCCCATGATGGGCTATCGGCGGACGAGCCAGGCGCCGAGCCGGTCGAGCAGCTCCTCGTCGGCCGCGTTCTCCGCGTGGCCCATGCCCGGCTCCAGCCACAGCTCCGCGTCCCCCGCCGCGGCCAGGGCCCGCGGGTGGTCGAGGGGGAAGTAGGCGTCCCGGTCGCCGTGGACGACGAGCAGCGGGACCGGCGCGATCAGCGGGACCGCCTCCACCGGGGAGAGCGGGACGGGGTCCCAGGCGCGGCGGTCGATGCGGGTGCGGAGCCCGTACCGGCCGACGAGCCGGCCGGCCGGGCGGGTGACCACCCAGTGGAGGCGGCGCATCGGGGCCGTCCCCCGGTAGTACCAACGGGCCGGGGCGGAGACGGCGGCGACCGCGTCGGGGCCCGCGTCCGTCCCGCGTTCCAGGGCGGCCTGCCGGAGCACGACGGAGCCGCCCATGGAGAAGCCGGCCGTCGCCACGCGCGCGTGGCCCTGCTCGCGGGCCCAGCGGACGGCGGCGGAGAGGTCGAGGACCTCGCGGTCGCCGAGGGTGGAGAGGCCGCCGGAGCCGCCGTGGCCGCGGAAGGAGAAGGTGACGACGGCCGCCGCGTGCCGGCCGAGGGCCCGTGCCGCGCGGCGCACGGCGGGCCGGTGGACGGAGCCGGTGAAGCCGTGGGCGACCACGATCGCGGTGTCGGTGGCAGCATCGGAGAAGGGTTCGTACAGGGCTTCGATGCGGACGCCGTCCGGCGTCCGCAGCATGGCGCGTCGAGGTCCGGAAGTGAGCGAGGAAACATCCATCATGTGAAATCGGCCCTCTGTCTCGGAACTCATGTGGGCTATTCTCCTAGGCAGAGGATCCGGGCGACGCCGCCACCGGGTCCTTTTGCGTTTTCCGGCCGTTGTTACGGACGGATGAACAAAAGCTCTCAGGGCGCGAGAGCGACGAGTGAGACCGCAGTGCCGCAGACGTCCTCGCAGGGACCGAGGAGGAACCGCCGTATGGACGAGCGTACGAAGCACGACCGACCGACGAGGCCGACGATCCGGACAGGTGGAGTGTCGCGATGAGTTCACTGCTGCTCCTGACCAACGCCCTCCAGCCGTCGACCGAGGTGCTGCCGGCACTCGGCCTGCTGCTGCACAACGTGCGGGTGGCCCCGGCCGAGGGCCCCGCCCTGGTGGACACCCCCGGCGCGGACGTGATCCTCGTCGACGGGCGGCGCGACCTGCCGCAGGTCCGCTCCCTCTGCCAGCTGCTGCGCTCCACCGGACCCGGCTGTCCGCTGGTCCTGGTGGTCACGGAGGGCGGTCTGGCGGCGGTCACCGCGGACTGGGGCATCGACGACGTCCTGCTGGACACCGCCGGTCCCGCCGAGGTCGAGGCGCGGCTGCGGCTCGCCCTGGGCCGGCAGCAGATCGTCGCGGACGACTCCCCGATGGAGATCCGCAACGGCGACCTGTCAGTGGACGAGGCCACGTACAGCGCGAAGCTGAAGGGACGGGTCCTCGACCTGACCTTCAAGGAGTTCGAGCTGCTGAAGTACCTGGCGCAGCACCCGGGCCGGGTCTTCACCCGCGCGCAGCTCCTCCAGGAGGTGTGGGGGTACGACTACTTCGGCGGCACCCGGACGGTCGACGTCCACGTGCGGCGGCTGCGCGCCAAGCTCGGCCCCGAGCACGAGTCGCTGATCGGCACCGTCCGCAACGTGGGGTACCGCTTCGTCACGCCCGAGAAGGTCGAGCGGGCCGCCGAGGAGGCCCGCGCCCAGGAGGCGAAGGGGTCCGCCGGGACGAACGGGGAGCGAACGGGACAGGACGCCCAGGAAGAGGCCCGTACCGGCACCTGAGTCAAGGGCGCCACGGCCGACACCACCCGTTGGAGGGACGGTAACGTGGCGTATGCCACAGTGCGACCTGCCGGTAGGTAGGTCACCCCGCGTAGACTTCCGCGCGTGGCCAAGGTGACGCGGGATGACGTGGCGCGACTGGCGGGTACTTCGACCGCGGTCGTGAGCTACGTCATCAACAACGGACCAAGGCCGGTCGCCCCGGCCACGCGCGAGCGTGTCCTCGCCGCCATCAAGGAGCTGGGCTACCGGCCCGACCGGGTGGCCCAGGCGATGGCGTCCCGCCGCACCGATCTCATAGGCATGATCGTCCCGGACGCGCGCCAGCCCTTCTTCGCGGAGATGGCGCACGCGGTCGAGCAGGCCGCCGCCGAGCGCGGGAAGATGGTCCTCGTCGGCAATTCCGACTACCGCACCGAACGCGAGATCCACTACCTGCGGGCCTTCCTCGGGATGCGGGTCTCCGGGCTGATCCTGGTCAGCCAGGGCATGAGCGAGCAGGCCGCGAGCGAGATCGAGGCCTGGGACGCGCGCGTGGTGCTGCTGCACGAGCGGCCGGAGGCCATCGACGACGTCGCCGTCGTCACCGACGACATCGGCGGCGCGCAGCTCGCCACCCGGCACCTCCTGGAGCACGGCCACCCGTACGTGGCGTGCCTCGGCGGCGTCGCCGACACCCCGGCCGTCGGCGACCCGGTCGCCGACCACGTCGAGGGCTGGCGGCGCGCCATGCTGGAGGCCGGCCGCGAGACCGAGGGCCGGCTCTTCGAGGCCCCGTACAACCGCTACGACGCCTACCAGGTGGCCCTGAAGCTGCTGGCGGGCCCGGACAGGCCGCCGGCGATCTTCTGCTCCACCGACGACCAGGCGTTCGGCGTGCTGCGGGCCGCCCGCGAGCTGCGGATCGACGTGCCGACGGAGCTGGCGGTGGCGGGCTTCGACGACGTGAAGGAGGCGGCGCTCACCGATCCGCCGCTGACCACCGTCTTCTCCGACCGCCCGGCGATGGCCCGGGCCGCGGTGGACCTGGTCCTCGACGACTCGCTCCGGGTCAGCGGCTCCCGCCGCGAGCGGGTCAAGCAGTTCCCGTCGGCGCTGGTGGTCCGCCGCTCCTGCGGCTGCCGCTGACCCCCGCCGGGCGCGCGCCGGGGCCACGGCCGCGCCGTCCGGCGCCCCGGCCGCCCGGTCGGCCCCCGACAGGTCTTTATTTCGGGCATACAGGGTTCTGTCGGGCTTCTCAGCCGGTCCTCAGACGGTTCTCATCTCCCGGTCCGAGAGTCGTGGTCATGACGGACCACACGCAGCCCCAGCAGCCGTACCACCCGCCGCGCCCGCCCTACGAGCCGACGCGGCCGATCACCACCGAGCCGGGCACCACCGTGTGGCCGTCCGGTTCCGGCGGCGGGTTCCCCCCTCCCCCGGCCGGACCGGCGTACGCGGCGGCCGGCCCGGCGCCCGCCGCCGGGCCCGTCTCCCGCCGGCGCGCCAGGCGCGGGGTCGGGCTGATGGCGGCCGTGGCCATCGCGGCGGCGGCGATCGGCGGCGGCACCGCCACCCTCGTACAGCGGCTGACCTCCGAGGCCCCCGCCACCACCGCGGCCTCCTCCGTGGTGAACGGCACCAACGTCTCCGCGAGCAGCACCGGCACGGTCGCCGGGGTCGCCGAGGCGGTCTCCCCCTCGATCGTGGAGATCTCGGCGAGCTCCGCCTCCGGCGAGTCCACCGGCTCGGGCGTGATCCTCACCGCCGACGGCGAGATCGTCACCAACAACCACGTGATCTCCGGCGCCTCCGAGATCACCGTCCGGACCGGCGACGGCGAGAGCCACCGGGCCGAGGTCGTCGGCACGGACCCCGACAAGGACCTCGCGCTCATCAAGCTGGAGGGCGCCTCCGGCCTGAAGGCCGCCGTCCTCGGCGACTCCTCCCGGGTGAAGGTCGGCGACGAGGTCGTCGCCATCGGCTCCCCCGAGGGCCTGACCGGCACCGTCACCAGCGGCATCGTCTCCGCCCTCGACCGGGACGTCACCGTCGCCAAGGACGAGGGGAGCGACCAGGGCCGGGACCAGCGGCAGTGGGACCCGCGGCAGGGCTGGCCGTTCGAGTTCGGCGGGCAGGAGTTCAACGGCGACACCGGTGCCTCGAAGACCACGTACAAGGCGATCCAGACCGACGCCTCGCTCAACCCGGGGAATTCCGGCGGCGCGCTGATCGATATGAACGGCCGCGTCATCGGGATCAATTCGGCCATGTATTCGCCCAGCGCTTCGAGCGGTTCCACGGCCGGCAGCGTCGGACTCGGATTCGCCATCCCGGTGAACACCCTGAAGGCCGACCTGGAATCCCTCCGCTCGGGCGGCGAAAGCTGAGCGCGTGGCACGCTGACACCATGACCGGGCAGCCGAACGAATCCGAGCGCATCCTCGTCGTCGACGACGAACCCGCCGTGCGGGAGGCCCTGCGGCGCTCCCTCGCCTTCGAGGGGTACGCGACGCGGGAGGCCGTCGACGGCGTCGACGCGCTCGCCGCCATGGAGTCGTACGCCCCCGACCTCGTCGTCCTCGACGTGCAGATGCCCCGCATGGACGGGCTGACGGCGGCCCGCCGGATCCGGGCCGCCGGCTCGACCGTGCCCATCCTCATGCTCACCGCCCGCGACACCGTCGGCGACCGCGTCACCGGCCTCGACGCGGGCGCCGACGACTACCTCGTGAAGCCCTTCGAGCTCGACGAGCTCTTCGCCCGCATCCGCGCCCTGCTGCGCCGCAGCTCCTACGCCGCCCCGTCGGCCGCCGCCGCGCACCCGGAGGACGTGCTCGTCTTCGAGGACCTGCGGATGGACCTGGCGACCCGCGAGGTGACCCGCGGCGGGCGGCCCGTGGAGCTGACCCGCACCGAGTTCACGCTCCTGGAGATGTTCCTGGCGCACCCCCGGCAGGTCCTCACCCGCGAGCAGATCCTCAAGGCCGTGTGGGGCTTCGACTTCGAGCCGAGCTCGAACTCGCTGGACGTGTACGTGATGTACCTGCGGCGCAAGACGGAGGCGGGCGGCGAACCACGGCTCGTGCACACCGTGCGCGGGGTCGGGTACGTGCTGCGCGGCGGGGGCGGCACCGAGTGACCCGGCCCCGCACCCCCCTGGCCTGGTTCCGCTCGCGGCCGCTGCGCTCCCGGCTCGCGCTGCTCACCGCCGTCGCCGTGGCCGTCGCCGTCGCCGCCGTCTCCACGGCCTGCTGGTTCGTCACCCGGGCCCAGCTGGAGGGCGAGCTGGACTCCGCGCTGCGCAACACCCGGCTCGACCGGGCGGCGGTCGGGACCCTGTCCCGGATCTGCCAGAGGGGCGAGGAGCCGCCGCCGGTCGGCGGGTACACCGTGCAGATCGTCGACGCGGTCGGCGGCGTCTGCACCTCCGGCGAGGCGGCCCTCCCGGTCGGCGCGGGCGACCTGGCGGTGGCCCGGGGCACGCTCGCGTACGTCCTGCGCACGGTGAAGGACGCCGACGGGCGCGAGATGCGCGTCTACACCTACGCGCAGCCGGAGTCGCCGGGCCTCGCGGTGTCGGTGGCCCGCCCGCTCGCCGAGATCGACAACGCCCTGTCCACGCTGGGCTGGGTGCTGCTGCTGGTCTCCGGGATCGGGGTCGTCGGCGCGGGCGCGGCCGGGCTGTGGGTGGCGCGGACCGGCCTGGAGCCGGTGGACCGGCTGACCGGGGCGGTGGAGCACGTGGCCGCCACGGAGGACCTGACGGTGCGGATCCCGGCCGACGGCGAGGACGAGATCGCCCGCCTGTCGCGGGCCTTCAACCAGATGACGGCGGCGCTCGCGAGCTCGCGGGACCGGCAGGCGCGCCTGATCGCGGACGCGGGCCACGAGCTCCGCACCCCGCTGACCTCGCTGCGGACCAACGTCGAGCTCCTCGCCCGCAGCGAGGAGACCGGCCGGGCGATCCCGCCGGAGGACCGGCGGGCCCTGATGGCCTCGGTGAAGGCGCAGATGACGGAGCTGGCGGCGCTCATCGGCGACCTCCAGGAGCTGGCCCGGCCGGACGCGGTGCGGCCGGGGCCGCTGGAGGTCGTCCCGCTGCACAACGTGCTGCGCTCCGCGCTGGACCGGGCGCGGCTGCGCGGGCCGGAACTGACCTTCGCGACCGACCTCGCGCCCTGGTACGTGCGGGCGGAGCCGGCGGGCCTGGAGCGCGCCCTCGTCAACGTGCTGGACAACGCGGTGAAGTTCTCGCCGCCGCGCGGCACGGTCGAGGTGACGCTGATGCGCGGCGAGCTGACGGTCCGCGACCACGGCCCCGGCATCGCCCCGGACGAACTCCCGCACGTCTTCGACCGCTTCTGGCGCTCCCCGTCGGCGCGCAGCCTGCCCGGCTCGGGCCTGGGCCTGTCGATCGTGGCCCGTACGGTGAAGCAGGCGGGCGGCTCGGTGTCGCTCTCCCCCGCGGAGGGCGGCGGCACGCTCGCGACGCTGCGCTTCCCAGGGGCCCCGACGCCGCCGCCGGAGCTGTGACGGCGGGCGCGGCGGGCGGGCGCTACTGCCCGACGCGGCCGTCGACGCGTTCGCGGAGGAGGTCGGCGTGGCCGCAGTGGCGGGCGTACTCGGTGATCTGCATGGTGAGGAGTTCGCGCAGCTGTCCGCCGTCGGGGGTGCGGGCGCCGAGGTCGGGGGCGGCGGCGAGGTACCGGTCGGTGGCCTCGGCCTCCTCCTTCCACCGCCGGCGGGCGTCGGCGACGACGGCCGGGTCGGCGACGGCGCCGGTCCAGTCGGCCTCGCGGTCGTCGGGGGTCCGGTAGATCCGGGGCGCGTCCTCGCCGGCGAGGCGGCGGAAGTGCCGCTCGTCCTCGGCCATGTGCCGGATCAGGCCGAGCAGCGACATGGTGGAGGGCGGCACGGAGCGGCGGGCCAGCTGCTCGGCGTCGAGGCCCTCGCACTTCAGCTCCAGGGTGAGCCGGAAGTGCCGCAGGGCGTCGAGCAGCGCGCCGCGCTCGTCGGTCACCGGCGCGCCGCCGCCCTCGCGCGGGTCGGCGTGGGGGTCGGCCCACATGTCGGTGTGGACGGTGGAGGCCGTCCACCGTCGTACGTCCGCGTCGCTCGTCTCCATGCGGGCATGGTGGTACGGCTCCGGTCCCGCCGCCACCGCATTGCCCCCGGTCCCGCTCAGTTGTGCCGCAGCAGGGCCTCGACGAGCCCGGTCCGGGTGGCGGGGAAGTCCAGGGGCACGATGCCGAGGCCGGTCCGGCCGGCCGCCCAGGAGCCGTCGAGCCAGCGGTGGACGCGCGGGTTGAGGTTGTCGGAGTTCCAGCGGGGCGGCAGGCCGGCGGAGGTGCTGACGAAGTTGACGTACAGCGGCCCGGGGCGCTCGACGGCGGCGCGGAAGTGGGCCTCGATCCTGGGGTACTTGGCGTCGGGGAGCGCGTTCCAGTCGTCCTGGACGGCGAAGTGCCGGGGGTCGGCCCAGCGGAGTCCGGGCAGGCCGCCGTTGTCGGCGAGCAGCACGACCCGGCCGCGGGCCTCGCCGAGGACGGGCAGGCCGTCGCCGATCCGGAAGAGGGAGCGCCAGCCGCGCCGGTCGAGGTAGTCGTCGAAGACGGCCCGGAAGGTGGCGTCGGACTCCTCGGAGTACTCCTGCTTGACCCGCATGAGCACGGTCTCGGTGGGGTGGGCGGCGAGGAAGTCGCGGCAGGCGACGAGGACGTCGCCGAACATCATGTTCTGGTAGGCGGCGCCGTGGTGGATGGCGAAGGACCCGCCGGTGACCCGGCACCGCACGTCGAGGAAGCGCACGCCGCTGTCGAGCTGCTGGGCGATCGTGGTGGTCTGGCACTGCGCCCAGGGTCCGCCGAAGCGCGCCCCGGAGTCGTGCGTCCCGGGGATCGTGAGCCGCGCGAGCGCGGTCCCGTCCCCGTGCGCCGCCATCCACGCGCGCGTGTCCACGGCCGCGGCCCGCGCCGCGGGCGCCCCGGCGAGCAGGACGGCTCCGGCCCCGAGGGCCCCGGTGAGAAAGCGTCGTCGCTCCATGGGACCGGATGATGACAGGTTCGCGTCAAACTCCGCCAGGGTGCGGACGCCCGAAGGGGCCGCCTCCCGGCCGTACCGGC
>NZ_JBEZUZ010000023.1:0-82061 GCF_040636735.1 Streptomyces sp. NPDC035033
CCCCGAGCGGGCGGCGGCCGATGCGCGGCGCGGCTGCGGGACGGTCGGGAGCGGCGGTCCACTCCCCCGCGGCGGCGAGGCCGGCGGCCGTGCGGGCCCAGCGGTCGGGCGGGAGCTGGTCGGGGACGTCGGGGCCGGGGCCCAGGGGGCGGCGGGGTGCGGTGCTCACCCGGCCCAGTCTCCACCGCACTGGCGGGGTGTCAGAAATTTCTGACACCTCCGTCCGCCGGCTCGCCCCGCCCCTGCCCCGGCGGGAGGGGGAAGGATGCCTCTCCTGGTCTCCAGGAGAGGTGTCGGCGCCGGGATCGAGTGACCCACGGCCGGTGACCAGCGCGGACGCGGGGTGCGGCCGGAGAGGTGGGCAACCGGTGACGCAACCGGTGGCGCAACCAATGACGCAACCAGTGGCGCAACCGGTGAGGCAACTGGTGGCGCAACCTGCGGGGCGTGCCCGTGCGCCTGCTTCCGTCCGCCACAGGGTCAGGAGTGTCGCCCGCCTATGCCCAACGGCTCGGCGTGCGGGTCGAGCGGGCCGGCCCGGGGTCGCGTCCTGGGTGGCGGGAGCCGCTACCGGCCGCAGTCGCAGTCGGGCGGGCACGTCTCGCCGGTGCCGTACGGGTTCAGTGCCCGCTGGGCGTTCACCCGGATCCGGGTCTCCTCGGTGAGCCCGTTGACGAATCCCTCGAACAGCTTCGGACGCGACTCCTGCGGCCCGGCGTGCGGGTGTTCCTCGCGGACGTGGGCGCTGACGGCGGCGAGGACGTCGGGCAGGGGCGTGGCGATCCAGTGCGTCGGGCCCATGTACGAGCACAAGCGGCAGACGGCCGTGACCGTGTTGGCGGGCGGCTGGGCGGTCGGACGGCCGAGGAAGTCGAGACTCATGCCCACCCCAACTCGGCCACGCCCCGGTCGGTCACAGGCCGACGGCCCACCCGGACCCCCGCCGGCCCGCCGGACGAAGGTCCGGCGTGGCCCTGGGGACACGCCCGGGCAGTGACCCAAATACTGACCCTTGCAGGTCAGGACGGTGTGGCGGGGCTTGGTAAGGCCGGTGGTAAGCGGTGAGGGGGCGTGGTGAGTACGGGTCCGTCCGTACTCACCATGGCTGGTCAGGGCGCGTCGGGGACGTTGAGGACCTGGACCTCGACCACGCGGACGGTGAACGGCGTGGTGCGGGTCTCGGTGAGGGTGCCGGAGTCCCCGAGGGCCGGTGCCTCCCACTCGACGGTCCAGGTCGAGGTGGCGGAGCCTTTGTAGCGCTGGTCGGGGCCGACGTCGGAGACGCGTTCGTAGCGGTGTCCGCAGTCCGGGGACATGCGCTTGCCCTGGTCGGGGGTGTAGGGGGTGCCGGGGCTGTGGCAGGTGATGGTGGTGTCGTCGCCCATGTCCCAGCGCACCGAGGTGACCCGGGCGGTCGCGGTGACGGTGACGGCGCCGGCGGTCGCGGACGCGGAGACCGGCCCGAACGTGCTCGGGCTCGGGGTGGCCCGCATCCACATCGGCATCCCGATCACGTACGTGCCCGCCGCGCGCGGCGAGGCGACGACGGGGCCGTCCAGGCGCATGGCGTCGACCGCCCGGCGGGCGAGGGCCTCGGGGTCGATGACCGGCTCGTCGGGCGCGAGGACATCGGCGGTATTCGGGATGAAGACGATCCGGGTGGTGTCGCTGTCGGGACAGATGACGCCATAGAGCGCGCCCTTCTCGCGCTCGTGGCCGCGCCAGTACATGTTCTCCCCGCGGGAGGGCTGCGGGTTCAGCTTCTCGTACGTGCACGTCGGCTCCGACGAAGACGAACCGCCCTTCGCCCCCGCCCCGCCGCCGCTCCCGGTCCCGGCCGGGGTGACGCCGGCGGTCGAGGAGGAGTCCTCGGCGCAGACCGTCACCACGAGCCCGGAGGTGTCGCAGAGGCCGCCGGCGGGGCCGTCCGCGTGCGCGGCCGGGACGAGGACAGCGGCCAGGACCACGCCCCCGGCCGTGGCGGCTGCGCGGTGCCGGGTCAGCACGTGCGGGCCCCTTCCGGGGTGTAGGTGGTGACGATCCATCCGGCGTCCCACTTCTCCACCGTGGCGGTGGCGACGTACCGGCGCGGCTGGGCGGAGGGCAGCGGGATGACTTCCTTACGCGTGGTGCTGTACGCCTCGTAGGTGGTCATGTCGACGCAGCTGGTGAGCGTCGCGGTCGGGATCTCGGCGGCGAGGTCGAGCGTGGTCACGGTGGCGGCGGTCTGGCGCGGGGCGCTGCGCACGACGGTGCCGGCCTTCTTCATGCGGGCGAGGTCGAGGCGGATCTGGCCGAGGGCGTTCGTGGTGGCGTACTTCTCCAGGGCGGTGCCCTTCAGGTCGGCCTTCGCGTACGTCTTCGCTCGCTCCGCCCACATCGAGGCGAACACCTTGAGGGCGGCGGCTTTTTCGGCGGCCTGTGGGTCGGCGGAGGTCGTCGCCGGGGCCGGCGTCACCGTGACGGGCGGCGCCGGGGTGGGCAGCGTCCGGGCCTTCGCGTCGGTGTCGGCGGTGCAGCCGGTGAGGGCGAGGACGAGCGCCAGGCCGCCGCCGAGAACGGCGGCGGCGCGGGCGCGGGGCTGTCGGATCGTCACCATCGGGGGCCCGGCCGGGGACGGCCGGAGCAGCGATCCGGGTAGTGGCCCAGGTCATGACCCAAGTGATGGCCCTTGCAGGTCGCAGCGGTGCGGGCGGCGGCTTGGTGAGGCCGGTGGTGAGCGGCGGTGGGTCTGGTGGTAAGCGGGGAGCAGGATCGTTCTTGCCCAGTTGTGCGAGTTCCCCGCTTCCCTTGTCCGCCAAGGGGTCAGGGGGTGTCGCCCGCCCGTGCCCAGCGGGCCGGGGCGTCGGGGAGGGGGTCGTACAGGGCGCGTCCGCCGGGGCCGGACCTGGCGGTGCTGCGTCCCAGAACGGCGTCTGGGCGCCCGGTCTCACCCGGGCACGCCGTATCAGGCCTGTGCGGCTGGGCCGGTCGAGGTCGCGTCGTGTGTGTTCTCGGGGCGTGTCCTGGGTCGCGTCGGTTTTTGCGTGATGGGGCTTGGGTTGCGGGTGTGACCTGGTGTGCAGTCGCGGCGGGGGTGGGGGGCCGTCCTTGCGGGTGCGGGGAGCAGTGGTCGTCGGGCCCGTCGGCGTTCTTGGTGGCGGAGGCCGCTGCCGGCCGCAGTCATGGTCGGGCGGGCGTGTCTCGTCGGTGCCGTACGGGGTCAGGGGGTGGTGGGGGGGGTTGGGGTGTCGAACGGTTCGGGTCGGTGGGCTTGAGGGTGGGTGGGTGGGTTTGTTGGGGGTGATGGGGGTGGTGTCGTCTGAGGGGCATGTGTGTGTGGGGGGGTGAGGGTGTTGGTGGGGTCGTCTGTGGTGGGGTCGGGTTCGGGTGGGTGTGGGGCGGGGGTCGGGGTCGTGTTGTGCTTTCGTGGCGGTGGTCTCGTGGGCGGTGGGCTGCTGCTCGGGGTGGGGCGTGGGTTGGGTCGGGTGGTTCGGGCTTCTTTTGTTGTTCGTCCTTGTAGTGGTGGGGTTGTTGCTGTTTTTGTGTCTTTCGTCTTCGGTTATCGGGCTGGGGGGTTGGTTGATCGGGTGGGGTGGTAGTAGGCCGCTACGGCGGTGTGTGCTTCGTCGTGGAGGGCCGGGCCGTCGTGCGGCACTGTGGGCCAGGTGCCCGAGGGGGGGTTGAGCGCGATGAGTTGTTCCGTGGACAGGGCGTAGACGACCCGGCCGAGGCCGGAGCGGACGATGGCGCCGTCGCACATGCCGCACGGCTGGCAGCTGGTGTAGAGGGTGGTACGGGCGGCTGTCTCCGGGGTGAGTTCGCGGGCTGCCCAGCGGGCGAGTTTCAGTTCGGGGTGGGCGGTGATGTCGTCGTCCCGCCGGACTGTGTTGTGGGCTTTTGCGAGGACGGTGCCGTCCGGTCCGGCCAGAAGGGAGCCGTATGGTGCGTCGCCCAGGGTGACCGCGTGGGCGGCGATGGCGATGGCGTGTCGCAGGAGGTCCTTGTCGGCCGAGGTGATCATGATCGGGCTCTCCATTCGGTGGCGATGGTGGTGAGTGCCCGCCAGGCCGTTTCGGGTCGGTGGGTCTCCTTCGGGTCTCCGTGGTAGGGGTCGAGGACGACGGTGGTGGCGCCCATCAGGCGGAGTTGGTCGAGGTCGTCGAGGATCTGTTCGGCGGTGCCGGTCCCCGGGGGCCGGTCGGGGTCCTCGGGCGTGGCGGGTGTGTCGGTGAGGCGCAGGGCGATGCGGGGCGCGAAGCCGGGTAGGTCGGGGTGGCGTTGCAGGGCTGCGCGCAGGTGGGGGAGGGAGAGGCGCAGCGGGTGCCAGGCGTCGCCGAATTCGACGGCGCGTCGCAGGGCTGCCTCGCTGTTGCCGCCGATCCAGAGCGGTATGTCGCCGTCGTGGTGTCCTGCGTCCCGGTTGTGCCGGAGGAGCGCGAGAGACTCGTTCGTCAGGCGGCCGCGGGCGGTGAACGGTACGCCGAGTGCTTCGAATTCCTGCCGGGCCCAGCCGGTGCCCGTACCGAGGACGAGGCGGCCGCCGCTCAGTCGGTGGAGGTTGGCGGCCATCCGGGCCACCAGCAGGGGGTGGCGGTACGGCAGGACGAGCACGGTCGTGCCCAGGCGCATGGTGGTGGTGATGCCGGCCAGCCAGGACAGTGTGGTGAAGGGTTCGTAGAACGGCTCCGGGTAGCGTTCGGCCACGTCGGGGGTGACGACGATGTGGTCGGACACCATGAGGAGGTCGAGGCCGAGGTCCTCTGCGCGTCGTGCCCCTTCGCGCAGGACGCGGGGGTCGGTTCCGGGGCCGAAGTTCGGTAGGTTGAGGCCGAGTTGCATGGGGTGAGGCTATCCCGGTGATCATGCGTGATGGAACTGAAAGCTCCCGGTGTAGGTGCTGTTTCTCCGTGGATTTGCTGGTAGTTTCGGCGTATGGCCGGGAATCTTGACGACGTCGACTGGGCGATCATCGAAGAGCTGCAGCGGGAGGCCCGCGTCTCCCTCAGTGAGTTGGGGCGGCGTGTGAACCTCAGTCCGTCGGCGACCACCGAACGCGTCCGCGGTCTGGAGGCTCTGGGTGTCATCACCGGCTATCGCGCCGAGATCGACCTGGCCAAGGTCGGGTATCCCGTCCTGGCCGTCGTCCGGCTGAAGTACCCGGGCAACCGTCACGGACCGCTGCGCCGTCTCCTCGGCGAACGCCGCGAGATTCTGGAGTGCCTGCGCACCACCGGCGACGACTGCTACACGCTGAAGGTGGCCGCGACCTCCATGGAGCACCTGGAGTGCCTCATGGACGAACTCGCCGGCTTCGGCAGCACCACCACGAGCGTCGTCTATAGCCAGCCTCTCCCTTACCGCGGTCCTGTCGCCCCGAGCTGATGGAGGGGCGCGGGAGCCGGGGGCGTGGGAATTGGAGGGGGCGCGGGAGCCGGAGGGGGCTTCGGGGGCGGGTGCCGGAGGGGGGCTTCGGGGACGGGTGCCGGAGGGGGGCTTCGGTCGCGCGTGGGGCTGTCCGGGAGGCTCCGGCATCGGTGATGGGTCAGCGGTGGTCGGGGTTTCGGTGGGG
This sequence comes from Streptomyces sp. NPDC035033, assembly GCF_040636735.1. Taxonomy (NCBI): domain Bacteria; kingdom Bacillati; phylum Actinomycetota; class Actinomycetes; order Kitasatosporales; family Streptomycetaceae; genus Streptomyces; species Streptomyces sp. NPDC035033. Next base: position 5,552 of record NZ_JBEZUZ010000023.1, read on the forward strand.
TCACGGGCGGGGGACGAGGCGAGTTCGGGTGTGCGGCCGGTGATGGCCCAGGGTGTGGCGATCAGGCTGAGGTCGCTGGCGCCGTAGGGGCTGCGCGGCAGGACGGCGGCGGTCTTCTCGGCGGCCTTCCCAGCGGTCTTTTGTGGATTTCCGCGTTCTCCGGGGCGTAGGCAGGGGGCTTGGGCCGGGATCCATGAAGGGCCGTGGGCCGGGCGCGGCTCTCGGGGCCGGATCTCGATGGTGCAAGGTGGTTGGACTGCCCCTGCGGGATCGCGGGAGCAGTCCAGGAGGGCGTGATCCGTGCAAGTTCTTGAGGGCCTAAACGGTGGGGGCCCGTCGACGCGCTACTCGTCCTCTTTCTCGTCCTCCTTCTCGTCCTTCTGGGCTGAAGCGGACTCTTCGTGCGAAGGCACGTGGTCGTTTCGGCGGCTGGGTCCGCCGGACGGTGGTGACGACCACGGCGTGGTCACCGCGGCGTGCTCGGCGGCTGTGCGGGAGGGGGCGGCGATCGGCTTGATGCGGTCGGTGCGCGTGAACCGGTGGGCGCGGGCTGCCTCGCCGGAGGTGTCGCCGGGCGGGCCGGGCGGCGCGAGGATGGGCCGAGGGGCGGTGCGGTGCGGACCGCGTGCTGTTGGTGGCCCGGGGTGAGGGGTGAGGGGTGGGGGCGCGGTGAGACCGTGCGCGGCCGGCGAGGCGCGCACCGCGCCGGGGCCGGCCTTTGCCGTGCCGGCCGGTGTGCCGTCGGAATCGGAGGCATGGGCGTAGGCGTCGTGGCCCATTTCGCTCGCCAGGCGACGGGAAGTCCGGCCGGGTTGCGGCCGGCCCGATGCCGGCGGGTGCGCAGGGTGTCGGAGTCCGCCGCCGCCGGACGACACAGGCTCGGGAATCGCGTCAGCATGCCGGTGAGCAGCGTGCGTGGCTCGGTGCGGGTGAGCCGGTCACCCGGGCGAGGGTGCGGGCCGTGGCTGAAACCGGGGTGCCCGGTGGCCCCGGGGGGGGTGCGGGTCGAAGTCGCCCCGGGGTGGCGAGCCGGGCGGGGTCGTGGCCGGGGGCGAGCAGGTGCAGGGTGACGCGGAGCACGGTCGAGGCCTCGATGGTCTTGCCGGACGTTGTCCTGGCTGGTGTGCGGGACGTCGGCCGCGTAGGCGTCGAGCGAGGTCGGCAGCACGCGAAGTACAGGTCCTGGCCGGCCAGGGCCTTCAGCGCGGCGTTGTTCTCGACGGCCCGGCAGACCATCGCGGTGCAGACGCTGGAACCGGTGTGGGTGCCGGCGGCACGGAACACGGCCCCGACCCGGGCGAGACGCCCGGCCGGGGAGACGGCGAGCGGGGGCGAGCGGGGGCGGGGGCGATGTCACCGGCTGCGGGCGCGGCCTGCTGAGGGAGGCGGGGGCGGTCTGGACCCTGGCAGCGGCATTGTCCGGGAAGACCGCAGCGGCCGGGCGACGGCCCCGGTCCGGGCCAGGGCGGCGGGCCAGGGCGGGAAGGGGATGGTGGTGCGGCTGCGGCGGCTGGCGGGCGCCGTCTTCGGGGACCGCCGGGCGAGCAGTTCGTCCACGGCACACGGCCCGGCGGTGACGAGGAAGCGGAGAGGGCAGGATTCGAACCTGCGTGGACCCCTGAGGATCCGACATGGACTGATGTCCAGGTCCCCGATCAGCCGCTCCGGGCACCTCTCCCCGTGGCCCCTGAGGACCACACGATCAGTGTGCCGGAAGCCATCTGACCGACCGCTGACACCCAAACTCCGGACAGGGTCGGGTCCTACGTGAGGCAGAGAGCGGAGAGTTCTTCCCTGTCGGTGCCGGGCTCTGTTCGCAGGGCCGGGTCCGGCATCGGTTGTCGAGACCGCCGCGATCCGCGGGGTGGCGCGTATGTTGAGAACCGGCGTGCCCGGCACCACGCTGTTCGCCCCGATGACCCCGCACGCGGCGATCAGCGTCTTCAGCTGTCTCCGGGCCGTCCAGGCCGGCGGCGCGGGTACCGGCCCGCGGGTTCGTCACCACCGGACCGCGGACGCCTGGGCTGCTCGGGGAAGGCATCGAACGCATCGTCGTCCCGGTCACCGAAGATGCCGCGGATAAAGGTCACGCTGCCCAGCCCAGAGGCCGGGGGGTGCGAGCCGTGCGCGGGCGCCTTCGCCCTGAAGGCCGTCGGGCGCGTCTTCGTGAGCTCGCCGCGGGCGGCAGCGCGTCGGGGTGGTCGTCGTCCTGCGTGCGTATTGTCCCTCGTGGCGGGAGGCCGGTTTGCGTTGTGCCCCGTTTTCGGGTCGTCGGTTGGGTTCTGTGGTGGTGGGTTCGTGACTTGGGGCTCTGGCACAACTTCCGTGCAACCACGCCGACCGGGACTCGCGCCGATCTCTGGGCGAGCTGCCGACCTGCCGGCTCACCGGGGTTGCCGGCCTCGGACACCAGGGATCGGTGCGGGTTCACGGAAGTTGAGCCAGAACCTGACTTGGGGCGGCGGGTGTGTTCGAGGAGGTGTTGCCGCAGGCGGGGGCGGCCGGGGCCGTCGAGAGTCTCGTGGGCGGCCAGGAGGCCGCCGGTGGCCGCGTCGAGGAAGCCGCCGGGCAGGACGTCCTGGCCGGCGGGGTGCAGGCCGTCGGCCTCGGTGCGCGGGCGCGGGCGGTCCGTGAGACCCGGGCGGGTGCTGTCGCCGGAGGTGGCGCCGTCCTTGGCCGGGCCGTAGGAGCTGCCTCCGGTCGGCCGGCCGGCGGGTGGGGTGCTCGGGCGTCGGCGGGGTGCCGGGCTCGTGGTACGCCGCCCTGCCCCTGGTACGGGGGGGTGGGGCGGAAGTGTTGGAGGAGTTGTCGGGTGGGGCCGGTCTCCGAGGGCGGGGCGGTAACGGCTGCTGGAGGGTGAGTCGTCCCGGGCGTCCTCCTGGCCCGCGGTTCCTTTCGTACGGCCGTCTCCCATGAGGCGATGGGAGGGGCAGGGCCGGGTTCCGGGGCCAGGTGGACGTCGGGGTCCGTCAGGCGAGGTGGATCGTCAGGCGCCTTACGACCTTCGGGTCCGTGTCGATCGTCTCGGAGTGGACCGAGCCGCGCGCCTTCTCGTACTTCCCGGTGCCGCCGGTGATCGCGGCGTCGAAGGGACCCTGGTCGATGTAGTCGAAGTACACCCCCTGCGTGGTGAGCTGGCCGTCCGGGAGGACGTAGGTCACCAGGCACTGCTCCGCCTCGTCGGCGCCGCCCCGGGTGGTGGTGCACGAGCCGTGGGTCTCGCCGACCTTGTTGTGCGCCTCGTCGAGGAGGACCGAGCGAACGACGACCCGGTCGCCCTGCGAGACGGTGCCGGGGGTGACGGGGAAGCGGGTCAGCTGCTGCGCCTCGGCCAGAAAGGTGAGGGTGCGGGTTTTCCCCCCGGTCTGGACGGAGCCGGTGTCCGTCGCGCCGGCCGTGACGGGGGTGAAGGCGAGGAGGGTGACCAGCGTGGCCGTGCCGAGGCCGGCCGCTCTGATGGGGCGCATCGTGCGACTCCTGAGGTTGATGTTCGGGGATGCTCGGGAACGACCGGATGGCGAACTTCCATCCGATTCCGTTCGATTCCCTTCATAGCCTCCGCCCCACCGCCGCGCGGAACACCCCGGCACGAACCACCGGCACATCCAGCCGGTCGGACCATAGCCGGCGGTGACGTCCAAGGAGCGCGGGATGCCGACGAGCTCACCGCGCCAGACCGGGGCCGGGGCCGGGACCGGGTGGGAGGACCGCTCGTCGTGGGAGGACGGCTCGTCCAGGACGAGGATCTCCGGCTTCGGGGCGGGGGTCGTGGCGGGGGAAGGCCACCCGTCCGGGCCCCTCGTTCGGCCGCCGGGCGAACATCCCGGTGCTGCAACGGCTTCTCGCACCCGGGCCCGGGCCCGGTCCGGCCAGGGCGCGCTGGTCGGTGTGAAGCGCGGACGACACCGCATGGGCCGGCAGTCGCCTTTTGATGTCGGGCGTCTTGTGCGTCGTGCAGTTGTGCAGTTGTGCAGGATCAGATGAACCTGCAGATCGGCCGGGGCTTTTTTGTCCGGCTCGGCCAGGAACTTCTTGTACCGCGTCGACCGGTGGCGGCTTCGAGCGCGGCGGACAGAGGGGCCGTGCCGGTTCGGACGTGGTCGTGGCTGCGGTGTTCGGGAACACCGGGCGCCCTCGGCAGGACGGGCTGGAAGCGGTCCGGGGGCTGGATCTGCGGCTTCTCGTCCACGCGGAGGACGAGCGCCTTCTCCGGCGCGTCGGGGCAGGGGCCGACCGCATCGCGGTCCTTGTCGGGACGGTGTGCGCTGAGACCGGCTGTTGCGCAGTGGCGAGGTCCGGGGGTCCGTCATCACCTGTCCGGGCGTCCGGCACACGCGGCGTCTCTCGTCGGAGGGGGTGTGAACTGCGGCCATCTGCCGGGGGTGGCGGCGTGGCCGGGTCTTCGAGGAGTGCTCGGGCCGGGGGCTGCTGCCTGGGCAGTATGAACTTCCTCGGCGGGACCGGGCACCGCGGGGGCGCCGCACTCGCCAGGCGGGGTCGTGGCCTCCTCCCCCGTGCCGGGTCCGACGGCGTGCGGCGTGCGGCCGTTCCTGTCTCCGCCGGCGGCGGCGGGATGCGGAACGCTGCTGGGCTGCATGGCGGAACGGCGAATCGGTTCGTCCACCCCGGGCGGGTGAGGGTTCGCACGCAGGACCGGGCGTGGCGCACCGGCCGGTGGCAGCCCTGCCGGCGCGAGGGCGAGCGAAGGAGCCGCTTCGTAGCGCAAGGAGATCCCCCGTATGAGGACGTTCACGCGTCTCGTCGCCGTCGCCGCCTGTACGGCCGCGGCAGCGCTCGCCGTCGTACCCACGGCGCAGGCCGCTCCCGCGGCGAAGGCGGCGGCAGGCTGCCGCTACTACTACACCAGCTACTACACGGGCCCGAACGGCGAGAAGACCGGCAGCGGCGAGTACGCCGAAGGCGACCACGACCCCGAGGGCCGCATCTGCCGAAACGGCTGGTGGGTGTCCCCGTACGAGCTGGACGACTTCCGCTGAACCGGCGGTGAGGCGGGGGCCGTTGCGACAGCCCCCGCCGCGCCGGTGCCTCGTCCCCCGCCCACCGCGGTCTTTCGGTGGCGGACAGGCATGACACGACCTGCCGGCGGTAACCGGGCAGCCGTGGCACCGGCCGTTCCGGCACGGTCGTTCCGCGGTCCTGGCGGTCCCGGATCGGCGTGCATGCCGGCGGGCGGCAAAGCGGTCCAGCGGGCCGATGGGTGTGCAGAACCGCGGCCATCTGCCGGGGGTGGCGGCGTGGTCGGCCGGGATCGGTCCGTACGCCCTCGGACGAGCGGTGCCCCTTCGTCCGTCCGGGGCGGGTTCCTGACCCCGCCGTTCTCCCGACCGGGCGCCTCCCCGTGACCGGCGGGCCGCGGCCGCGTTCACCGGTCATGAGAAAGATCATCACCTGTGGCCTGCTGGCCGCCGCGGCACTCGCCGCCGCCACGCCGGCCTTCGCCGACAACGACGGCCACTTCGGCAGCGGCGCCGACGCGGCGAACGACTGGAACTTCACCGCGGCCGACGTCTGCCTCCAGGAACTCGCCGTCGTCCCCGCCCTGAGCGACCAGACCGGCAGCCACACGGACAACTGCGGCAACGGCAACGTCATCGACCACGCCGCCGGCGCTCTCCCGCTCAGCCGCTGACCGGCGGCACCTCGCCCGGGGTCCCGCCCACCCCTCTCGCCACCTCCGGACGGCGGTACCACGGCGGCCTCGCCCGGCCGGTTCCCCCACCGCCCCCGTCCCCCGCCGCCCCGGGGAGACTGGCAACACGCGCCGTGCCCGGCCTCCAGGCGTGCCCGGGGGCCGGGCACGGCGCCAAGGCCGCCGCACACCCGCTCGGGGCGATCACCCCGCCCTGCCGAAGGGCCCTGCGGTCCGCGACCGGACAAGAGTGTCGCCCCGGCCCCGGCCTCCGGCCTCGCCCGCAGGCACCGTGCTGCGCTGCGGGCAGGTCAGTCATCCGGGCCGCCGGGGAAGGACAGAGAAGAGCTGCCGGGTGCCGGTGAGGCCGAAGACCCGGCGTACGGGCCGAGCGAGGGGACCGGCCAGGAGCAGGCGCGGCGGGCGATGGTGGGCGATGGTGGCGGGCGATGGGCAGTGGTGGGCGGTGGTGGGCGGTGGTGGGCGAACGCCGCGTCGGCGAACTCGACCCCGGTCGGGTCGAGCAGCACCCGCTCGGTCCACGGGGTGCGCACCGCGTCGAGGGCTTCGCCCGGGCAGACGGCGCTGTGGGCGTCGAACTCCCCGGACCAGGCCAGCGCGGCGGTTCCTGGGTGTCGGGAAGGAAGGCGGCGGGCGGTCGCGTACCCGGGGCGGGACCGCCAGACGGGGGCGCCGACGCCGAGGAGGCGGACAAGGGGCTCTTGAGCCCGGGGACGTCTGGGCATCACGGGGAGACGCCTCGATCCTGCGCCGGCGGGAGAACCCTCCGCGGCGTGCTCCCGCCGTCCTTTGCCGGAGTTCAGGAGCCGCAGCCCGGTCCAAAGACGACACCGCCGTGGGCGGAAAGAAAGGCCACCGGCCGCAACCCGGATCGATCCGGACGCCCCTGCCCTCCTCCCTCTCCACCGGCAATGCGCACTCCGCAGATCATCGGTCCGCCCCAGGGCTGACAGCCCGGCATGCGCGCTCCGTCCGGCAAAACGGCACGGGGGCGGGCACAGGGCGCCGGGCGTGGACACGCGAACGGGCATCGAGGACCAGGCTCCGCAAACCGAACAGCAGCTCGCGGAGCTTCGGGCACTGGAGGGGCTGGAGGGGGCTGGAGGGGGTAGAGGGGGCTGGAGGTTCCCGGGTCCTCCTCGAAGACGACCGGGTCCTCGGTCGCGGCTTTCTGGGGCGAGGTTCTGCCGGCCGGTGGACTGCCGGCCGGTCGAGACCTGCTTGCAGAGCAGGTTCGCCACCGCGGGGCCCTTCCGCGCGCAGGATCGGGCCCTGTCTGTCGTCCGACCCTGTCAGTGATCACCGTCGGATCTGATGGGGTCCGCGGCGCCACGGACCCCCTGGATTGCGAGGAGGGCGCTGGACGCGTCGGCCGCCTGTCGTCGAAGGATCGTTCGACGGCAGGCGGCCGACGCACCTGTGGTGGGAGCGGGCGGCTCGGCGCCGTCTCGTGGTCCCGTGACGACAGATGACGGGCAAGGAAGGTCCTCACCCGGCGCCGTACCTCAGCGAGTGTCACCGCGGGGTCGCCGGTACCGATGCGCGCGGTCCGCGCCGTCGCTGTCACGAGACCGGAAGTCCGGAGGCGAGGGGCGAGCCGTATTCGGTGAACGCCCGGTGGTTTGCGTCGGGGAGCAGTGCGCGGTGGCCGAAAAGGCCTGCCCGGGACGACGCGGTTCGGGTGGCGCCGTCGAATCCGTCGGTGAGGGACAGCAGCAGCGGCTGGTCTGATGGTCGGGTCGCCCGAGGGAATCGCACCCTCGGGCTCCCACAGAACCGTGCGTAACAGTCGCCCGTTACACGGCTCTTGTCCTCCTGATCACGTGAACCCCGGTGTCCATGCCCACTGGGCGAAGAGCCTCGGGTACTGACGCGTGACGCGCTTCCAGCACGCGTGAGCTCTCTTGAACGACCGGAGCCGTCGATACTTCTTGCGGACCCAGCGCATCAGGTAGGCGTTGATGCGCTGGAGGAGAGGATGCAGCGCGGACCGATAGAACGCTCCGTAGTACTGCATCCAGCCCCGCACCATCGGATTGATGCGACGCGCGAGGTCGAAGAAGGTGAGGTGGATCTGCCGGTGGAGCCGCCATGAGCGGACCTCCGTGCTGATCTTCTTCTGGGCTTCCTTGCTGATCGCGGGCAGAAATCCGGTGAAGTTCGTACCGTTCCTGTTCCGCGCCCCGCGGGCTCGGAACGTGAACCCCAGGAAGGTGAACGACGTGTGCTCGTAAGGGCCACGCCGATTGCCGTCCTTGCAGTACACGATCCGGGTCTTGTCGGGATGCAGCCGCAGCCCGACGTCATCCATCCTGTTCGCAAGTGCGGCCAGGACCTCGCGGGCCTGGCGCTCGCTGACGCAGTGCACGACCGCGTCATCCGCATACCGCTCGAACTGGATGCCCGGGTAGTTCCGGGCGAGCCAGGTGTCGAACGCGTAGTGCATGAACAGGTTCGCCAGCACGGGCGAGACCGCCGACCCCTGTGGGGTCCCACGGTCCCGCTTCTGCAAGGTGCCGTTGGGCAGTTGAAGCGGCGCGCGGAGCCACCGATCAACATACAACTTCACCCAAACGGTGTCGGTGTGAGCTTCCACGGCCTTGACGATGAGGTCCCAGCGGACGCTGTCGAAGAACTTCTGGATGTCGAGGTCGATCACCCAGTCCTTTCCCCAACACCGCTGCCGGCATCGCTCCACCGCATCCAACGCGGACCGTCCCGGCCGATATCCATAGGAATCATCGTGAAACACAGGCTCCACTCGGATCCCCAGATGTCTGGCCACCACGGTTTGCGCCACACGATCGGCGACAGTTGGAATGCCGAGCATTCTCATGCCGCCGCCGTGCTGCTTCGGAATTTCCACCGCACGCACCGGAGGAGGAAAGTAAGTACCCGAAGACATCCGATTCCAGATCTTGTACAGGTTTCCCTTCAAGTCGGCCTCGAAGTCTTCGATGGACTGCCCGTCCACCCCTGGTGCCCCTTGATTCCTCTTGACCTCCCGATACACCTCCAGTACTTCCCACTTGGAGATCTCGAACGGCTTGTTCGGTGACTTCAGCTTGTCCATCGGCTCCTCCCGGAGAACGTCCGGTTGACCAGACACACACAGCCACGGATGACCCAGCCCCTTCGCTCCACCCCCATTACAAGGGCTTCAGCACTACTACGAGCCGGTCCGCCAGCACGCTCCGCGCCGGTACTCAACCCCTCACGGTTCAGCCGCTCAGGGCGCTCCCTCTCGCAGCCCCTTCCGGGGCGGCAGTGTCGAAGCGTGCCTTCCCACGTTCCATGCGAGACCAGCAGACCAGGCTCACGCCACCTCCGTGCCGGACACCGCCTGGCCAATAAGCGGACTCCCGCCAGCCTTATCCCGGGCGCAATCCTGTACTCCCGGTTTTGATGTCACTTAGATTTCAGTAACGACACTTCAGCAGTGGTTCACTTGCGTTCGTCTTCCTGATCCCCACCTGACGCCTCACGGGCGCCTTCTCCACATCGCTCACCACGATCGCGTCACCGCTTTCGCAGCATGTGGTGGTTTGAAGCCTCCCCCCGCAGGGCGGCTCCGAAGGGCCATACCTTCATGTCTCGCACAGCATTGCTTCCAGAACAGTTCCTACATACGGTTCCTTTCGCATTCGTGGCACACAGGATCTCTGGAATCGGCCAGGGCTGCTCGTCGCCCCACTTGCTCCGATCCTCAACCGAGTGGGGAGCAAAAACGAGCGCCTCGCAGGTGGAGAGCCAGGGCCGCCCGCTTGTGGAGTGTGCGGGCCGCGCCGGCCGGTCAAGGGCGCCTTCGGCGGCGCTACGCGCTGGTCTCCGGCCACCCTGGACAGTCCGTCCCGTCCCTGGACCTGGCTGCCTGTCGGGCGGCCCCTGCCGTGTGACGTCCGTCCGCAGGTCAGTGGGCCTGTGGGTGGGGAGATCCATCGAGCAGGTCTGGGGTCACCCCGAGCAAGAGGAGGCCGATTTCAGGAAGCGTCATCAGGTCGGGGCCGGCCGGCGCCGGGTGCGGGTCGGGATGGCCCTCCAGGTTCGCCACCGCGCCGGCCCGGCGGTCGTCACGGGCCGCGTGCACCGCCGCCGTGCCTCCTGCAAAGTGCCCGTGCGGCCCGGTCCGGTGGGAGTCCATGACCCGGGCGAGCGGAAGACGGCCGGGCCGGTCCGGGACGAGCCGGAGGTCCGCGATCCGGGTGTCCACCATCGTGCGGAAGGCTGCCGGGTCCGGAGGGGACGAACAGGGCGGCCGTCCGCGGCCCGTTGACGGCGGGCGGCCGTACGGCGGTGCGGAAGCGGCGGGTGGTGCGTCCGTCGACCCTTGACGGCCTCGGTCTTCCGCCCCGGGCCCGGGCGCACAGCGGGCGTCTTTGCTCTCGGCGAGGGCGGCGGGCTGGTCTGCTCGCCGGGAATCGGATCGCCGTCAACGGGGTTGGCGGAGGACGAGCCGATCATCGGAGGGGTCATGCGAGCGATACAGGTGTACGAAGTGGGCGGTCCCGAGGTGCTGCGGGAGGCCGAGGTGGACCAGCCGCGGCCGGGGCCGAACGAGGCGGTCGTGGAGGTCGCCGCGTCCGGGGTCAACTTCCTCGACGTCTACCACCGCGAAGGCCGCTACAGCCTCCCGCTGCCCTTCACCCCGGGCGCCGAGGGCGCCGGCACGGTCGTCGAGGTCGGGCCCGGCGTCGACGGCGTCGCGGTCGGGGACCGGGTCGGCTGGGTGGAGATTCCCGGCACGTATGCCGAGCGGGCCGTCGTGGACGCCTCCCGGCTGGTGCCGCTGCCCGACGACATCGGCTTCGAGACGGCCGCCGCCGTGCTCCTCCAGGGCATGACCGCGCACTATCTCGTCACAGACGCCTACCCGGTCCAGGCGGGCGATACGGTGCTCGTGCACGCGGCCGCCGGCGGCATGGGGCTGCTTCTGACCCAGCTCATCACCCATCTCGGCGGCAGGGTGATCGGCACGACGTCGACCACGGCCAAGGCCGAGGCGGCCAAGCACGCCGGGGCCGCCGAGGTGATCGTCTCCTCCGCGGCCGGCGACCTCGCGGCCGAGGTGAGGCGGCTCAACGGCGGTCAGGGACTGCCGGTCGTCTTCGACGGCGTCGGCGCGCAGACCTTCGACGCGAGCCTCGCCAGCCTGCGCCCCCGCGGCCGTCTCGTGCTCTTCGGCGCGGCCAGCGGCGCCGTGCCGCCGTTCGATCCGATGCGGCTCGCCCACGGCGGCTCGCTGACCCTGATCCGGCCCAGCCTCGACGACTTCATCGCCGATCGGTCCGAACTGCTCCGACGGGCCGCCGACGTGTTCGAATGGGTGCGCTCCAAAGCGCTCGAGGTCACCGTGACGGGCCGCTACGCCTTGTCCGAGGCCGCCCGGGCCCACAGCGATCTGGAGGCCCGGCGTACCACCGGCAAGCTGCTCCTCATACCCGATGCGGCCGCTACGGGACGGCGCGAGGAGACGCGGAGCTGATCGCGGGTGACGAGGCCGGGGATCTCGAAGACCGAGATGCCGAAGGCATGACCGACCGTCATCGCCGAGATCCCCGACAGCGTCAAACACTCAGCAGGCCGAGAACACGTTCTGGCGGGTTCCTCGCGTATCCGGGCCCCACCCCTTCAAGATCCCTCGGCCGAGACCTGGCTCACCCGCCCACGATCCCTGGGCCAGAAGAGTCGGTTCACCACAAGACGGAGCCACCGATCGCCACGCAGGCGAAGCACCTGATCACTCCGCCGAGAAGGACGGCAAGGAGCGATCCGACACCGAGTTCACCGGAGTGATCAAGGGAAGTGACAACGCCCCGCGCGGCCATGCAGCGGCGGGCGGTCTGGATGTCGGCGTGCCGCATGATCGCCTGGACCTCGACCGGGGCGAGCTGCTCGCCGTCGGCCGTCCGGGACGCCGCCGTGTGCCGAAGGTCGTACAGGGTCCAGTTCGTGACCAGCAACCCGTCCGCCCGCTGCACGATCCGGCGCATCACCCAGCAGGAGAAGGGGGGTGATCGCTCCCGCGACGGGTCCGCCAGACCGGCCCACCCCGTGCCGGCCTGCCCGCCCGGTCGAGGTAGCGGGCCGGCCGGACGAACGCCTGCGGCAAGGCCGGCACCGCTTCCCTCTCCCGGCTGCCCTTGGAGATCACGTGGATCCGCCGGCAGGCCCAGTCGATGCATCCACGCCCACCCCGAGCAGTTCGACCACACGGGCGCCCTGCTGGAGACGTAGAACTCCAGCAGGGCGCGGTCACGCTCACAGCCCATGCGATCGAACAGCCCGTCCCACAGCCGGCCGGAAATCGAACGGGGCGGCCGGTCGGAGACCTTCTGCCGAAGTCGGGCCCGGCCCACGACCGTCCATGGCTCCAAAGGGCTCCGGTGCGCAAGGGTATGCCGGCGCCGCGGAGACATGGGGACAGGGTCGACCGCTGGCCCGTTGCCCTGATGGGCGTGGAACCCACAGAAGCCGCTGACCACCGACAACGCAGGGCTGATCGTCCTGGGCCGTATCCGGCACGGGGCGTCGGCTTGCCGGTCCTCAAGTGATCGACGGTTGCCGCCGTGGGACAACGACCCGGGTCTCCGCCAGGACGACGCCGGTCACCGGAACGACGCCGATCACCGGGACGACGCCGATCACCGGGACGCGGCGCACCGGGACGCACAGGCTCCAGTCGGCGTCACCGGCCATGAGCCGGCCCCTGAACCGCGGCGACGCCGACACCTCCACCGAACTCGCCCTGACCGCTGGCGCGTTGTGGGCCGGTGCTGGTCTGCTGGTCCTCGTCATCCGCTCCGCGCTCCTGGAGGAGATCGGCATCATCGTCAACGGCGGCTGAGCTGAGACGCCGCCGGCCCCACCGGCACTTCCCACGATCAGGAGAGCCCGTGACCCAGCACCCCGCCCCGGCCGAACAGCCGCCCTGGACCCCCTTCGACGAGTACCTGTGGCACACCTGCGAGATCGTCGCCGACGTCGTCCAGGGACAGCTCGACCGCCGCCCGTTCGTCGCGACCGTCGCCCCGCTGCCTCCCGGCGACCGGGCGCTGGCCACCGGCCCGGCCCGGCCTTTCAAGTGGATGGCTCTGGGCGACGGCAGCTACCACCACAGCAACACCTTCGTCATGGGATCGCCGGCGTTCGTGATCGGCAGCCTCCTCGGTAACGCGGTCGGCAACTCCTCCCGGCGCGCCGCGGCCGCCCGCGACGCTCAGCCGCGGTGGGTTCCGGGAGACCCGGGCGAGGTGACGGTCAGCCGGATGGGGGTGTTCCTCATCCATCCCGTCAAACCGGCCGAGTCGGTCCTCCTGCACTGGTCCGGCCTGCGCTCGATCGACCTGGTCGCACCCGACGTCTTCCACACCCACTTCGTCAACACGAGCGGAACCCAGATGGCGATGCGCATCGCCACCCCCTGGGCCTCGCTGATGTTCGCCCTCGCCGCCCTCACCCGGTTCCCCTCACACCCCCGCCTCCTGGAACGAGGATGGCTCCCGCCAGGGTTCGAGCAGCGCAGCGCGGCCCTCGGCAGGCCCTGCCGGCCGGCCACCAGCCTTGTCCTCGGCAGAGGAGGAACATGACACAGCGCCTTCTGCGGATACGGCACGCCGACGGTGAACACGGATCCGCCCGCGTGGAGTTCGCGGATCTGGCCGTCGTCGCCCCCGCGCCGGGCTTCACCATCATCCAGACCGGTTTCCACTCCCACACCAAGAGCGACGCCCACTCCGCCGCCCGGCAAGGCATCCAGACCGGGCGGCAGCACAACGCGGGCGCGGGCGACGACGCGGGCGACGACGCGGCGCAGGCGCAGGCGCAGACGTATCTGGCGCGGCGCAGGCGTATCTGGCGCGGCGCGGTGGCAGCCTCCGGGGGGGGCGAGCGTGCCGGTTGGAGGGAACACGGCAAAAACGGTGCGCATCACGGTCCGCGGCCACATCGCGACACCGGTTCCCAGTCTGAGCCCGGACGCCGCCGAACACACGAACACTCCCGCGGAGCGGGTGACCGGCCCATAAGCCGATCCCTGGACCGTCCGGCACCCGGGGCCGCCAGCCTCTGTGCGTGACCACCCCATGCTCCGAACCCTGCACGCCCGGCTGGTACGGAGCCGTACGGAGCCCGGACCGCGACCGGGGCTCCTGCGCCCCGGAGACCGCGATCCTGCCCCCTGGCAGTGACCGACATGCTGCTGATGATCGCGTTCGGACAGGTCACCAACACGGCCGGCGTCCCTCGAACGATGATGCCGACAGCACGCAGACCCGCGCGCCGCCGGCCACGGCCGGCGGCCTCGCGGGCGAAAAGGGCACCTGCCGGACCTCCAGCGTCACGGCCGACACCTCCGGCCACTCCCCCGACACCGGACAGGAAACGACAGTCACCACGACGACCGCACGCACGGCGGACCCGTCCGACATCGGCCTGCCACACCCGCCCGGCTCCAAGACCCCCACCCCGTCATGAAACAACCCACTCGACACCCACCAAAAGCGACCAGAGAGCCGGGGATCCGTGCGGTGAGCACGCCGGCCCCGGTCAGGGCCGGGGAGGTGGCCGGCACGGAAGCCTGTGCGCCCCGGGCGCGCCGGTCGAACTCACGGAACACCACAAGAGCCGACAGGCCCCGTCGGCGGGGGCGAGGGTTTGTGGAACGCGGACATGCGGCGTAGGGCCTCGGACGGGCCGGTTTGGGCATCCGATTGGTGCAGCGTGATGAGGCGGGCCAGGATGGCAGCGTGAGTGGTTCGTACATCAAGCCTCACCTGCGGTGCCTGTCGGGCAGCGGTGACCGGCTCGCGCACGCCGTCGTCGAGCGTTGCGTGGAACGGGCGGCCGGCACCTCGGACGGCAACCCCCTGCCGGTCGGACCGTCGAGACACGTCCTGGTCGTCCACACCGGGCGTTCGGCGAACCTGCGCTGGTCGGCCGACGGAACAGCGCGACGCGAGCGGTTCCACACCGGACAGGCCCTGGTCAACCCGGCCGGCTGGGCCTCACGGCCGCGCTGGCAGGACGACGTCGAGCTGCTGCTGCTCGCTTTCGATCCGGACTGGCTGGAGAAGCTGGCCGCCGAAGCCGGGACGGCGGGCCGGTTCGAGCTGGCACCACGGTTCCACTTCACAGACCCGCTGCTGAAGGTCCTGCTGGAGCGGCTCACGGCGGAGTTCGAGCGGCCGGAGACAGCCGACAGGCTGTACGCGGAATCACTGGTACAGGCAGCGGCCGCCACGGTCATGCGTAACTGCGGAGACCTCACCCGGTCCGAAGCACGCCAGGGAAGCCTGTCACCACGCCGGCTCGGCGAAGTCGTGGACTACATCCACACCCACCTCGACACCAGAATCAGCCTGGACGACCTCGCCGCAGTGGCCGGTGTCAGCACCTCCCACTTCACACGAGCGTTCAAAACCACCACAGGCACCTCCCCACACCAGTACGTGACACAGATACGGCTGGAACAGGCCCGTCAAGCCCTGCTGCACACCCACCGACCCATCGCGGAAATCGCCCTCGAACACGGTTTCGCCGACCAGAGCCACCTGACACGCACCATGCGACGCCACACCGGCACCACACCCGGCACACTACGCAACAGCCACCCACCCGACTGAACACCCACCCCCGCGGCTCGCCGCCCCACTGTCGCGGAGCCGCCCGCCCCACCGC
This sequence comes from Streptomyces sp. NPDC035033, assembly GCF_040636735.1. Lineage (NCBI taxonomy): Bacteria > Bacillati > Actinomycetota > Actinomycetes > Kitasatosporales > Streptomycetaceae > Streptomyces > Streptomyces sp. NPDC035033. Next base: position 20,898 of record NZ_JBEZUZ010000023.1, read on the forward strand.
GGTGCCAGCCACACAGGCTGCCACCCCGGGGACGATCACCTGGCCATGCTCCTGTTCGTTTCCGCAGCCGAACGCGACCGCCGAGACCGGGCTGCCGGGTGCCTCCTCGCGGACAAGGCCGGTCCGCGTGATCGATGAGCGGTTTCTTCCACGGACGGCCGGATCGTTCAAGAGCGTTCCGGGGCCCTGGGAGTGGGATGGGGGTGTGGCACGAGGTCTGCTCAAGCCGACCTCGTGCCGGTCCGACCCTTTCTGCAAGGAGACTGCCATGGTCAAGACCCCGGACAAGACGCTCGACGGCAAAGTCGCCTTCGTGGGGGGCGCGTCGCGCAACCTCGGCGGGCTGATCAGCACCACCCTGGGCGCCGAGGGCGCACTGGTCGCCGTGCACTACAACAGCGACTCCTCGAAGGCCAAGGCCGAGGACGTCGTCGCGCGGATCAACCAGGGCCCCGGCGAGGCATTCGCGATTCAGGGGGACCTGACGAAGGTCGCGGAGGTGGAGCGGGTCTTCGACGAGGTCGTCAGCCGGTTCGGAAAGCTGGACTACAGCATCAACACCGCCGGCATGGTGCTGAAGAAGCCCCTCACCCAGATCACGGAGGAGGAGTACGACCAGATGTTCGCGGTCAATTCCAAGGCCGCGTTCTTCGTCATGCGCGAGGCGGCCCGCCGCGTCGAGGACGGCGGGAAGATCATCACCATCGTGACCTCACTGCTGGCCGCCTACACGGGCCTGTACTCCTCGTACGCCGGCAGCAAGGCCCCCGTCGAGCACTTCACCCGGGCCCTGTCGAAGGAACTGTTCGGCCGGAACATCTCGGTCAACAACATCGCGCCGGGACCGATGGACACCTCGTTCTTCTACCCGGCCGAGGACGAGAACTCCGTCGCCTACCACAAGTCCTCCGCCATGAACGGCGACCTGACCAAGATCGAGGACATCGTGCCGTGGGTCCGCCACCTGCTGCTCGACGGCTGGTGGGCCAACGGCCAGACCCTCTTCCTCAACGGCGGCTACACCACCCGCTGACCTTCACGGCCCGCCGGTGCGCCCCCATGACGCGGCCCATCCTTCGCGGCACGTCCTGTCCGCGGCACCGGCCGGCTCGCCCGCCCCCGGGGGAGGGCCGCTCCCCGCCCCTCCCCCTCTTCTGTCTCTTTCGTCCAGGAGACCCGTACCGGGAAGCGCTCTTCGCGGTACGGAGCCGGGCAGACCGTTCGCGACGCCGGGCACGCCATCGTCCTCGAACGAGCCGTCCTGGCCTCGTTCTCCGGCGAGGCGTCCTGACGAGCCAACCTCAGCAGTGGCTGCGACCGTGCCTACTCGGCCTGCTTGCGCACGTGGAAGCGCAGCATGGTGACCCCGCCCGACTGGACGTTGTCGAACGGTTCCAGGTCGATCCGGTCGAGGCCCGGCGGCGTGAAGCGGACGCCGTCGCCGAGCAGCACCGGCAGCACGTACACCAGGATCTCGTCGACGAGGCCCCTCCGCAGGCACTGGGCGGCCACGTCGGCGCCGAGGATCTCCAGGTTCTTGTCGCCGGCGGCGCGGCGTGCCGTGGCCACGGCTTCCTCGATGTCGCAGGTGAGGAAGGTGACGTCGGGGTCCGGTTCGTCGGGCGGGAGGTGGGTGAGGACGAACCGCGCCCCGCCGTCGTAGTCGGGGTTCGCGTCGGACATGCGCTTGCCGACCTCGTACGTGCCCCGGCCGATGAGCATGGCGCCCGTGGCCGCCATGACCTCCGGGAACGTCGCCGACGTCATGTGCTCGAAGATCCAGTCCATCGTGTGGCCGGGACCGGCGATGAACCCGTCGAGCGACATCACCCTGTTCACGACCACTTTGCCGGTGCTCACATCCGTCATGCGTCTTCTCCAAGCAGGTGGAGGGCCGGGATCGCATCATAGGTCGGCGAGCGACGTCTTCTCCGGCGGCAGCCACGGCCTGCCCGCCGTGCGTGCCCATGGCGTCGTCCATGCCTGCCTCAGCCACTGCGGCAGGGGCCCTTCGAGGCGGAACGTCCCCACGACCGGTCCAGCCCGTCTCCGGACCGGTCGTGGGGACGTTCACCTCAGGAGGTCGGCAAGGGCGCCGGCGGTCGTGGCGGCAAGAGTGAGGACCGCGGCGAAGGCGACGGCGGCGCGTGTCAGTGCGGTGCCGTAGGTGGCGCCGTCGAGGCGTGCGAGCTTTCCCGCCCCGGCGGCGACGAGAAGGGCGAGGACGACGACGAGCGCGAGGGTGAGGAGGACGACGGCGAGGGTCACGGCAGGCTCCCGGTGGACGGTGGTCACTGACGTCGTCGAAGGTGGCGGGAGCAGCGTTCACCGGAGTTCGCCCGAACCATGGTGAACGCCGGCGAACGCGGCACGGATCGGGAGGACGGGTCAAGGCGGGGTGCGACGCCATGGGCGAGCTGCGGGGAGAACGCGCACGGGTCCGGGCCGGCGGCGCGAACCAAGCGGTGGGCCGTCGCGAGGTTCGGGTTTTTCCGTTCCCATGAGCGCGCTCGGACCAAAATGGGCGAGGGGGGCTCCATGCGGCTTCCTCCTGACGGAGGAGAGGGCGTGGACGAGAGTTCCTTGGATCTGCTGGCGACGCGGCTGCGTACGCTCAGGGTGCGGCGGGGCCTGAGTATGACCGGCCTGCAGCTGCGGTCGGGGCTGGGCAAGACCACGGTCAGCCAAGCGCTCAACGGCAGCCGGGTGCCCTCGGAGGCGACGGTGGTCGCGTTGGCCAGGGCACTGGGGGTGGACTCCGGCCCGCTGCTGGCGCTGCGCCGGCAGTCGTGTTCCGCCCCGGCCGAGAACGCCTTCGACGCAGGGTCGGGGCACGGGCGGCTGTCGTTCGAGGACCGCTATCGGCGGTACGTGGCCGAGGTGCACGGGCGGCTCACGGTGGTGGGGCTCGACCTGAGCCGGCCGGACCGGAGCGGCTGGCCGCTCGACGCCGCCTATCTGAGCCTGGAACTGGCCCACGAACCGGCGGCGTGGTGGGCCGACGACGTGCGCACCGAACCGACCCTGGTGGTCCGGCGGGCGGAGCAGGCCCTGGCAGGACGGCGGCGGGCGCTGTTGAAGGGGCTCGCGGGCAGCGGGAAGAGCACGCTGCTCCAGTGGCTGGCCGTGGCCGCGGCGAACAACACCCTGCCGGAGGAGCTGGAGGAGTTGCGCGGCCGGCTTCCGTTCGTGCTGCCGCTGCGGTCGTTGGTGCGGCGCGGACGCCTTCCGGGCCCGGAGGGTTTCGTCACGGGAACGGCGGCGCCGCTCGCGGCTCTGGAACCCGCCGGGTGGGTCGACTCGGTGCTCTCGCGGCGCGGGCTGCTGCTGATCGACGGGGTCGACGAGGTCCCCCTGGAGCAGCGGCAGTCGGCCAGGGAGTGGCTCGACGGCCTGCTGGCCGCTTACCCGGATCTGCGGGTCTACGTGACGACCCGTCCGTCGGCCGTACCGGAGGGGTGGCTGGCGCACAAGAAGTTCACCGAACTGACGGTACGGCCCATGAACGCCGTGGACACGTCCGTCTTCGTCGAGCGCTGGCACGCCGCCGCCCGCCGCAACGCCGACGGCCCTGGGGAACGGGCTCACCTGGACGAGCTGGAAACGGCGCTGCGAACGGCCGTCCGGGCGCAACGTGACCTGGCGCAGTTGTCGACGACGCCGTTGATGTGCGCGTTGATCTGCGCGCTGCACCGGGAGCGGCGGGGGCATCTGCCCCACGGACGGATGGAGCTGTACGCGGCGGCTCTGTCCATGCTCCTGGTGCGCCGGGATCACGAGCGCGGCATCAGCCTCCCCGAAGGGATCCTGCTGACCGAGCAGCAGAGCACGCGGCTGCTCCAGCGACTGGCCTACTGGCTGATCCGCAATCGGCAGACCGAGATGGACCGCGACACCGCCCTGGCCCTGCTCGCCGACGCCCTGCCGGCCATGCCGACCGTGGCCGAACAAGGGGACGCCGAGCAGGTGCTGCACCACCTGATCGGGCGGACCGGGCTGCTGCGGTCCCCGGCCGCGGGCACGGTCGACTTCGTCCACCGCACCTTCCAGGACTACCTCGGCGCCCAGGCCGCCGTCGAAGGACGAGACCTCCCCCTGCTCGTCAACAACGCCCACGACGACCAGTGGGAAGACGTCATCCGCATGGCCGTCGCCCACGCCCGCCCCCACGAGGCGACCATCCTCCTGACCGAGCTCGTCCACCGCGGCGACCGCGAGGAGAACAACCGGGCCCGCCTCCACTTGCTCGCGGCGGCGAGCCTTCACCACGCCACGGAGGTGGATGCCGAGACCCGCGACCTCGTCGGGCGACGGACGGGCACGTGGCTGCCGCCCCGTTCTCCCCAGGAGGCCGACGTCCTGGCCGCTGTCGGACCGGGAGTCCTGGACCTGCTCCCCCGCACCGCGCACGGGCTGGAATCCGACGAGATGAGCGCCGTCATCAGGACCGCGGCCGAGATCGGCGGCGATCAAGCCTACGAGCTCGTGCGTCAGATCGTGCCCACGCTGCCCGCCTCCCTCCACGCCGATCTCGCGCTGGCCGACGGCTGGGCCCGTTTCGACGCCCACGCCTACGCACGGGACGTCCTCCTTCCCCGTACCGCCTACCCGTCCTTCCTCGGCGTCACTGTCCAGACGCCGGAACAGCTCGACGCGCTGAGCCTGCTGCCCCCACAACGACAGGTGACGTTCGAAGGGCCCTTCGGCGACAGCGAGATCCGGTCGCGTCTCTCGCCCGAGCGGATCGCCGAACTGCGGATCTACGACAACGAGGCCCTGACCGGCATCCGCATCGTCCGCGATCTGCCCGCGTTGCGCCGTCTCTCCCTGGCCGGTTGCAGGCAGCTCACACGCGTCGACGACCTGGCGGACCTGCCCTTGGAACACCCGCACCTCGCACGGATGCCCGCCGCGGTCCGCTTCGATCCCCTCTCCGACCTGCCCGCCCTCACGCGTCTCTCGCTGTACACCCCTCTGCCCTGGAAGGACATCACCGGGCTTCCCGTCCACGACCTCCTCACCGAGCTGCACCTCGGCGGGCTCGTACAGACGTCCCTGCACGGCCTCACCCGGTTCCAAGAGCTCCGCACCCTGGCCGTCAACCACCCCCTCACCGCGGAGGAATGGGCCGAACTCGCGGCCCTCCCCCGGTTGGGGGCGCTACGCATCGGAGAGAACGACCTCATGAGCGCCCCCGCATTGCCGGGCGTCACCCGCCTCGATGTCTTCCGCGGCCCCGCAGACGATCTCTCCCTCGACCTGATCCCGGACCGGTTCCCCCACCTCGAAAACCTCTGGCTCACCTGCCGCGACGGCTGGACCCCCGACCTCAGGCCCCTGCTGGCGTGCTCCGGTCTGCGCCGGCTGAACGTTCACGCACCACACGCCACCGGCATCGAACGCTTCCCACCAGAAATCATCCATCTCCGGCCCAGGCCACGAACACCATCGAACGGGCCGGCAGAACGCTGATGCGGCCGTCAGAGCCCTGATGCGGCCGTCAGGATTCTGATGCGAAGGAGCCCGCCGGCAGACCGGGGCCTGGCGAGCTCGTGCACGGTGGGTCCTGACGGACGGGTCCGTCCATGGTCCTCGCCCTCGGCCTCGTCCCATGGGCGTCGCAGTCGCCGCTGAGTGGGTCCATCGCGGACGCCGGGGTCATGGGTCCCGGTGCCCGCCGGGCGAGTGCTCGGTGGCGGGTGGGCCCGGTGGGGGGTCGCCGGCCGCGAGGTGTTCCAGGACCTCCGCCAGTTCCTGGCAGGCGCGGCGTACCGAGCGGCGGGTCGCGAGCTGCTCGGTGATGACGGCGGCGAGGAGCAGGGCGGTCAGGGCGGCGGAGCCGTTGAACGCCTGGAGCTTGACCATGATCTCGACGTCCGACAGGTGGAGGAACGCGCCCCGCTCGGAGGTCGCCTCGAAGGTGGTGAGGACGGAGGCGAAGAGCGCGCACAGCATGCTTCCGGCAAGCTGGAAGCGGAGCGCCGCCCAGATCAGCAGGGGGAAGACGAGGAACAGCATGCTCATCGGGCTGAGCACGGCCAGGGGCATGAGGACCAGGGTCGCCAGTCCCAGGAAGGCCGCCTCTTTCCAGCGCCGTACCTGGAGCCGTCCGGCCGGCCCCGCGAGGGCGAGCAGGAGCGGGGCGACGAGCAGCACCCCCATCGTGTCGCCCACCCACCAGGCCAGCCAGACGGCCCAGAACTCGCTCGTGCCCAGAGAGCCCGTCGCCACGTGCAGTCCGACCCCCGCGGTCGCGCTGATCAGCATGGCGCCGAACCCGCCGAGGAAGACCAGGGAGAGTCCGTCCCGCAGTCGCGCCATGTCGAGCCGGAAACCGACCCGTCTCAGCAGCAGGAAGGAGCAGAGCGGTGCGACGGTGTTGCTCGCCACGGTGACCAGCGTGGTGGGCCCCGGGGTGGTGAGGGAGGCGATGACGAGGAAGGAGCCGAGGGCGACCCCGGGCCAGACCCGCGCGCCGAGCAGCAGCAGGGCGGCGACGGCGACGCCGGTGGGCGGCCAGATGGGGGTGACCACCACGCCTTCGACGACGAGGCGGCCCAGCAGGCCGAGCCGCCCGGCCGCGTAGTAGCAAACCGCCACGGCAAGCGACGTCAGGGCGGCCCTTGTGAAGCTCCGGAACTGTCGAGTGACCAACACGTCAGCCATCAGACACCGGCCGGGCCGCCATGGCCGGGCAAGGGCTCCTGCGTGTCGGGCGCCGTCGTACGGTACGGGGCCGGGCCGATTCGTGGCCAGGACCGGTCCGCGGGGGTGCCGGCGGATCCTTGCGGACCCTCGCGGGTTCTCGCGGGTTCTCGCGGATTCCGTCCGATCGGGTCGGAGCATGTGGTCGGAGGCTGATGGGTGCCCGTGCGGGGACGGGCCGATCAGGGACGTTCCCTCCCCCTTCACCCCTCGACCGTCGGCCGGGCTGGGCCGCCGTCATGGCCGACGACCAGGACGGCCGCGTCGTCTTCGTGTCCCACCGTGGCCGCCAGCTTCATGACGGCGGTGGCGAGTGCGTCGACGTCCAGCCCGGCGGCGGCGGTGATTCCGGCGAGCCGCATCACCCGGTCCAGACCGTCGTCGAGGTGGAGCGAGGGCCCCTCCACCACCCCGTCGGTCAGGAGGACGAAGACACCGCCGGCGGTGAGCCGGTGGAGCGTGACGGGGTAGTCGACACCGGGAAGCACGCCGAGCGGAGGCCCACCCTCGCCGTCGTCGATGCCGGACCGGCCGTCGGCGGTGGCCCAGATGTGGGGGATGTGACCGGCCCGGGCGCACTCCAGGGTGCCGGCGGCCGGATCGAGCCGCAGGAAGGTGCAGGTGGCGAAGAGGTCGGCGTCCAGGGAGAGCAGCAGGTCGTTGGTGCGACCGAGCAGTTCTCCCGGGTCTCCGGTGACGGAGGCCAGCGCGCGCAACCCCACGCGGACCTGCCCCATGAAGGCGGCGGCCTCGATGTTGTGCCCCTGCACGTCACCGATGGACATGCCGATCCGCCCGTCGGGCAGGGGGAAGGCGTCGTACCAGTCACCGCCGACGTTGAGCCCGTGGTTGGCGGGCTCGTAGCGGACGGCCAGCCGGGCGCCCGGAAAATCGGGAAGGGCCGAGGGCAGCATGCCGCGCTGCAGGGCCACGGCGAGCTCGACACGGGAACGCTGTGTCTCGGCCAGCTCCCGCGCCCTGGCGGTCAGCGAAGCGAGCCGGACCAGGAGGTCCTCGCTGCTGTCGGCCGGCCGTCTGCGGAACATCGATCACTCCGACGTCACGGGGACCCTCGCATCAGTTCGTCCCATCTCCAGCGCGCAGGACCAAGGGGACCACCTCGGTATGAACAGGTCCTTCCCACTCTGCCCGGAGGTGCCGACGTCCGCATCTCATCGATCTCGCCTCCCGCCTCGCCTCGCCCTGCCCCGCCCTGCCCGCGATCGTCGCCACGGCACTGTTGCCGGCGCTGACGGCGTCGCGGTCGTGGTCTCGGCCGATGCCTGCGGCGGGGGTGGGAAGGCTGGGCAGACGGCGCCGGGCGACGCTCCGCTGGCGGCCTCGCTCAGGTTATGCCAGAGGTGCCGGCGATCTGCGACCTGGACGGCCTGCGGAGCGTCGGCGGTGGCGCCCCCGGCCAAGAGTGGCGCCCGGTCCCGGCACACGACCTCGGCACCGGGCAGGGCGGCGGGTTTCGGCGTCGACGAGAACGGTGCCGTAGTCGCGGCTTCTACCGGTGGCGTTCTCGGCGACGCCGACCACACGCAGGGCGAACACACCTTCGGCTCGGGAAGAGCGTCGACCCGGCTGAGCTCCGTGCTCCGGCTGACGAGTACCCCGAGCACGGAGCTCAGCCGAGGGCCGGCCCGGCCCATCAGGAACCGCGCCCAGGCTGCGGATCCCGTACGGTCACGGGGCGAGGTGATGTGCAGGGCCACCGCCTCTCGCGGACCGGCGCCGGTCTCCTGAATCCCCCCGAGCAGAGACCGGCGCCCCGCCCGGCCGGCTTTGTTGGTGAATTACGAGCGCACCTGTAGCTCGTCGTCGAGAGCGCGCTCTTTCACGGGACAGTGATGTTGTTGAGTTTCGAGAGTGCCTGGGTGCTCGCTTCGGGACCGTGGTTGCGCTCTGCACGACGAGGGGGCCGGGGTGCTGCCGAAGTCCAAGGTCGATCCGTACGCGGCGATCCGTCGTGATGCGACGTCAGATGTGGGCCCGGACCTGCTTCACCGGATGGCCCAGTCGATCCCCTAGAGCCGTCAGTTCGTCCTCGCTGAACCAGGAGCGTTCGGGGTTCCATATGGCGATCTCGAACCGGGCGAAACCGCAGGGCCAGTCGTAATCCAACGCGTCAAGAGTGGTTGATCCTCCACAGCACGGGGCCTCGATCGCGAACGTGGTGAACCCGTCGTCGCAGTGAGCCTCAAGGAGGTCGCCCCACCACTCCGTGTCGATGGCCGCCTGACACAAGGGGCAACCGATCCCCTCCAGGTTCGCCCCGCAGTCGACGGCCGTCACCACGTCGTGCCACGTCACCTCGATCTCCACGTCCACGCCGCCCGCCACACCAGGGGCCAGGTCCTCGACGAGCGCGACGACGTGGTCGACCGCATCGCGGTCCGGCTGCCACTGCGGATCACTCGGAATGATCGACAGGACATCATCGCTCATGGCTTCCTCACCTCGTCAGACCGCTGACCACCGCAGCGTCGCGACGAGATGCTATCGATCACACGTTCCAGTGCTGCACCGCCCTGGACCTGCCACAACCGGCACGGGAGCAGGGGCGCCCTCAGAACTCGGCACCCTTTCAGCGCCGGCCCAGCGTCAGTCGCTGCCGGAACCCACCGACATCCGCTCTCGCCCCTCACCTACGCACTCCCCGGCTCCACTCGGATGGAGTCTCCCCGCCGCGGGCCCGGCGCCCAGGCCGTTTCCCCCTCACCAGCCGAAGCCACGGCAGGGGGCGGAGCCGGCCGGGAGGAGGGGGCAGGGGCTGGAGAAGGCGCGCTCGGCCGGGCCGTTGCCGTGGGCGGGTTGGTGCCCTGGCTCTGGTGCTGTGTGAGGGCGATTCGTACGCGCCGTGCGCCCGGGGCAGTTCTCCGGAGCGCCTGGAGCGGTCGGCTTCGGCAGGGTCGGGGGCTGGGGGGTCGTGGTGCGGCTTCGTCGCGGTCCGCCGGCCCTTTCAGGGGTCGGTGCCCTGTGCGTCCTGGTCAGGTGGTGCTGTCGGGGCGGCGCAGGCGGGCGGTCGGGGTCTTGTCCGTGGTGCCGGGTGTGGTGGCGGTCTCCTCGTCGGTGTGCTTGCGGGCGGGACGGCGTCGGGTGAGCAGGGTTCGGAGCTGGTTCTTGTCCGGTTTGCCGATGGCGGTCCGAGGGATGTCCGCGACGAAGTGGACGGTGCTGGGTGCGTAGGAGGGGGTGAGGTGGGTGGTGACGTGGGCGCGCAGTTCCTCGGGGGTGATCCGGTGGTCCGCGGCCGGCACGACGGCGGCGTGGATGTGTTCCGCCGCGTCTTCGTCGCGGACGCCGAAGACGGCGCACTGCGCGATGGCCGGGTGGGTCAGCAGCACGGCTTCGACCTCGCTCGGGTAGACGCCACCGCCCGGGACTTTGATGAGGTCGTTGCAGCGGCCGACGAGGAAGAGGTAGCCGTCGTCGTCGACGTATCCGACGTCCCCGGTCCGGATCCAGCCGTCTCGCACGGTCTGTGCGGTGAGTTCCGGCTGCTTCCAGTAGCCGCGCATCATTCCGGGCGAGCGGGCGTAGATCTCGCCCTGGCCTCCGGCGGGAAGGGGCAGGCCGTTCGTGTCGCGGATGTCGAGTTCGACTCCGGGCATGGGGCGGCCCACGGTGATCTGGCCGTGGCGGCCGACGCGGGAGTGTTCCTCGGGCCGGACCTCGGTGAGGCCGAGCGTTTCGCTCTGTCCGTACCAGCTGTGCAGCACGGGGCCGAAGACCTCTGCGGCGCGGCCGAGCCGGGCGGCTGACGCGGGGCTGCCGCCGTAGGTGATGCGCGTGATGCCGGAGACGTCGGTGGTGGACAGGGACGGGTGGTCGAGCAGCTGGTGCAGCAGCGGCGGAAGCAGCCACAGGTGGGTGACGCCGTCGCGTGCGATCGCGGCCAGGGTCGCACCGGCGTCGAAGGCGGGTTGCAGGACGACGCTGCCGCCCCGGAGGAGCGCCATGTCGGCGCACAGGCCGGCGACGTGGGACAGCGGGGTGTTGGCGAGGAAGCGCGGCGGATCGCCCGCGTCGACGTGCAGGCTGTCCAGGCAGCGCTTGTACTGGCCGTGGGTGACCTGGATGGCTTTGGGGACACCGGTGGTGCCGCTGGTGTGACGGATGCACCAGTCTTCGTGGGGGTCGGTGTGTCCGCCGGGGTCGTGGGGGGAAGGGAGGGCGGCTGGGGCGAGGAGGTCGTCGTGGCCGGGGACCGGGCCGAGCGACGCCACCGCGGGGACGTCGACCAGGGACAGAAGGGGGCCCAGGTCGGTGTGCCGGCTCGCGTCGACGAGCAGCAGGCGCGTGTCGACGTCGGCGACGATGTGGGCGAGGGCCTTGGGCGGCATGACGTCGTAGAGGTAGACGAGGCGGGCGCCGGTCAGGGGCACGGCGTAGCGGGCGGCCAGGGCGAGCGGCGTGTTGCCGGTGAGCAGGGACACCGTCCGGCCCGGTCCGATTCCACCTGCTCGCAGGGCGCGGGCCAGACGGCGCGTGAGGGCGGACAGTCCGCCCGCGGAGAGGGGGCCGCGGTCGGCGGTGAGGACGGCGGGCCGGTCGGGGTGTCGTGCCAGAACCCGCAGGAGGTCCTCGGCGTAACCGGTGAAGCCGCGGCCGGTCCCCGTTTTCCGCTCGTCTTGTGACATGTCTGCTCCGGCGGGTCGGTGTGCGTCGTACGTGGCCCGCGGATCGGCGGGCCACGCACGAGGACAACGACCCGGTCGCCGCGAGCGGTGCGGCCGGATTCCGTCGTGTCCTGGTCGTCCCGCGTGTCGTTTCCGGGCGGGGCCGGGGACGCCACACGTTGGTGTGGGGCGGGGCCTGCGGTGAGAACCATGTCAGGGGCGGGTCGTTGATCACCGGTAAGCGTTCCCGTCGTCTGGAGTCCGTCCTCGTGACTGCCGATCAGGTGCACCGTTTCTTCTTCTCCGGCTTCGGCTATCAGTGCCGTGTCGTGCAGTGCCCCTCCCCCAGCACGGAGCCGATCGTCGTGATCGGCGGCGCCTTCCAGAACATGTACTCCTACCGGAGGATGGAGGGGCCCTGGGCGCGGACCGCTCCCGTCGTCAGTGTGGAGCTGCCCGGTTCCGGGAACGCCGACCCGCTGCCGGCGGCGTACGGGTTCGGGTTTCTCGCCGACGCCCTGACCGACCTCCTCGACCGTCTGGACCTCGGCCGGGTCAACCTCTACGCCGTCTCCTACGGAGTGCCGGTCGCCTACCACCTCGCCCAGCGGGATCCTGGCCGCCTGTCCCGGCTCGCCCTCATGGGAGCTGCCTCCGCCTACCCGCCGGAGGGGCTGGTGGGGCTTCGGGCCATGGCGGACGCGCTCGCCTCGGGGGACGCCGACGGCTATGCCCGCCGCAGCGTGGAGGCGCTCATGGCCCCGGCCGACCGTACGGTGCGCAACCGGGCCGCCGTCACCCGCGTGCTGGCCCGTGACATGGCGGCCGTCGCGGGACCGGACTTCGAGCGTCACCTGGCGTCCATCCGTCGTGTGATCGACTGGTCGGGGCTGCCCGACGGCGGGGTGAGCGGCGTCCCGACCCTCTGTGTCACCGGCGAGCACGACACCCTCACCCGCCCCGACCTCGGCCGGGAGGCCGCTGCCACCATCGACGGCAGCGTCTTCACCCTCGTCCGCGACACCGACCATCTGCCGGCACTCGAACGACGCCGGGAGGTCGGCGAACTCCTCCTGCGCTTCTTCACCGACCAGCCCCTCGACGGTCTGGACTTCCTCACCCCGCTCGAACGGCCCACGAGGCCGCTTCCCGCCGGAGTCGCGTGAGCCCCTGCGCCACCTCGGCGCCGTCGTTCCAGAGCGGTCGACGAACGCGGCGGCTGACCGGTCGCGTGTCGCCGGAGCGGGCGAGGGGCTGTGGGCGACGGGCTGTGGGCGGCGGTCGACGGCCCCCGCGTCCGGGCGTCACGACGTGGTTTCTCGCGGCGGGTCCCGGGAGCACGGGTGGCTGAGTACGAGAAGCAGCTCTTGCGCGTGTGCGTCGGTCACGCACCGCCCTCTCGGAGCGCGCCCGCCCGCAGGTCCTCCAGGACCGCGCGGGCCGCCCGCGCGCCCGAGGCCAGGGCGCCCTGGACCGAACCGGTCGCCCGGTGGTCCCCGCACACGTACCGTCCGGGAGCCCACCGCACGGGGCGCGAGAGCGGCGCGGGGCCCGGCATCGCCGGCAGCGCGTCCGGGACCGTGACGCGGTGGACGGGCTCCCAGTCGCCCGTGTCCGCGCCGTACACCTCGCCCAGGGCCGCGAGCACCGCCGCCGTGTCCGACGGTCCGGCGGAGCCGAGCACCGACGTCGAGACCAGCGCCCGGCCGTCGCCGGAGAACCCGGGCTGGACGGCCGTGAGGACGCAGGTGTGGAGGAACCTGCGCGCGGAGTCCACGACCAGCACGGGCTCGTCCAGGGGAGGCCGGGCGGTCGCGTGGTACAGCGTGGTCACGGTCCGGCCGTCCGGGACCTGAAGACCGGGGAGCAGCTCCGCAGCGACCCGCTGCCCGGTGGCGACGACGACCGCGCGGGCCCGCACCTCCCGCCCGTCCGCGAGGACCACGCCGTCCGGCCCCAGGGCGGACACCACGGTTCCGGTGCGCGGCACGTCCGACGGCAGCCGCGAGGCGAGCTGGGCGGGCACGGCGCCGATCCCTTCGGCCGGCAGGCACAGGGTGCCGCGCAACATGCTGCGCCACACCAGGTGGAAGAAGCGCGCCGAGGTCTCCAGCCGGTCCTCCAGGAACACGCCGGAGAGGAACGGCCGGAAGAACGTCTCCACCAGCCGCGGCGACACGCCCGCCGCGGCCAGCGCGTCGCGCGTGGTCCCGTCGGCGCCGCGCCTCAGCAGGGACGCGGGCGCCAGCGCGTCCCGCGCCGACAGGGCGGAGAGCGCCAGCAGGTCGCGGCCCGACGCGAGCCGCCCCGGCAGGAGGTCACGCGCCTCGCCCGGGCGCCTGCTCGGGTCCGAGAACCGGCGGAGTCCGCGCTCGGTGTGCACGAGCACCCCCGGCGTGAACGGCCGCAGCCTCAGGGGCCGCAGCATCACCCGCCGCTTCACCTGCGGATACGAGGTGTTGAAGACCTGGAAACCGCGGTCCACGGTGAAGCCCGCCACCCGGTCGGTGCGCATCCGGCCGCCGACCGCGTCACCGGCCTCCAGGAGCAGCACCCGCAGGCCCGCCGCGCACAGGTCGGTGGCGCAGGCGAGACCGGCGGCCCCCGCTCCGACGACCACCGCGTCGTACCGCGTGCCGTCCGTCGTCCTCTTCATGCCGCCCTCTCTCCGTGTCCCGTGTCCGGTGTCCGGGGCCGCCCCCGCGTGTCCGGAGACTCGCGTACGGCCCCGTCGATCCGTCTTCGCCGCGGACGCGCCCGCCGGATGCGTCCGCGCCCGGTCCGGAGCGCTCCGCCGCATCCGCCACCCGCCCGGCGGAGGAACTGGACGTGAGCTCCTCGAACCCGTCAAGAACCGGAGGCCCCCATGGCCCGCTCCTGGGAACTCGAAGGACGCACCGCCGTCGTCACCGGAGCGGCCCGCGGGCTGGGCGCCGGGCTGGCCCGCCGGCTCGCCGGGCGCGGGATGCGCGTGGCGCTGCTCGGGCGGGAGCGTGCCACGCTCGCCGCCGTGGCCGGGACGCTCGGCACGGAGAGCCACACCGTCGAGGTCGACGTGACCGACGACGCGGGGATGGAGCGGGCCGCCGCGGAGATCACCCGGGTCCTCGGCGCCCCCTCCGTCGTCGTCGCCAACGCGGGCGTCGCCGAGGGCGGGCCGTTCGAGACCTCCGACCCCGACACCTGGCGCCGCGTGGTGGAGGTCAACCTCGTGGGCGGCGCGATCACGGCCCGCGCCTTCCTGCCCGGCCTGCGGGCCGAGGGCGGCTACTTCCTCCAGGTCGCCTCCACCGCCGCCTTCGGCGCCGCCCCCATGATGAGCGCCTACTGCGCCTCCAAGGCAGGCGCCGAGGCCTTTGCCCGCTCCCTGCGGGCCGAAATGGCGCACCAGGACGTCGGCGTGGGCGTGGCGTATCTGCACTGGACCGACACGGACATGGTCCGCGACGCCGACCGCCACCGGGTGCTGCGCGAACTGCGCGGGCACATGCCCGGCCCCGCCCGCCGCGTGTATCCGGTGGACCGGGTGGCGTCCTGGCTGGTACGGGGAGTGGAGCGGCGTTCGGCGTCCGTGTACGCCCCGCCCTGGCTGAGGCTCGCCCAGGCCGGCCGCCCGTTCTTCCCCCTCGCGGTGGACCTGCTCTCACGGCGCGAGCTGCCCCGTCTCATGCGGGAGCACTCGTTCGAACAGACCGGTCTGCTCGGCGTGGGCGGCGGCATAGAGGAGAGGCTGATCGACCGGACGTCCCCCGGACCGACCGCGGACGGGCAGGGGAGGCGACGAGGAGGAGGGTGAGGCCCCCGATCGGCGGCGCCTCCAGCGGGCGAGGGTACCCACCGCTGGAGGCGCCGGCGTCCAGGACGGCGGTGAGGCCCGCGCCGGGGCAGAGCGTGCGGCGCGGGCACGCGGTGCCGAGGCGGCAGGCGTCGGCGAACGGGGGCACGGGCGTGTCCAGGTCGCGCGGCGGGCGCAGGCCGCGGCGGCCCGGCACCGTGGCACAGGCGTCCTGTGCTCGGCTCGATCGGTCGGGTGGGAGGGAAGGAGGCACGCCGAAAAGGTTTGTCACGGGGGCCGGGTGTCGACGATGATCGCCCCATGACGATCAGAAAGGGTCATGCCGTCTAGGCGCCCCGCTCCGCTCTCCACCGCTCGCGCGCCGCCGGTCGCCGCTCGCCCCCGCGCCCGATCGCCGTGACCACTCTGGAGAGCCCACTCGTGCAGAAGACCGCCCTCGTCCCTTACGCCCACCTTCCCCGAGCGCACCACGACCTCCACGTCCTGACCAGTACCGTCGACGTCTTCGGCGCCGCTCACTGGCTGCTTGCCGAACGCGCTCCGCAGCGCGGCGGCGATCTCCTGCCCTTCGACGCGCTGGTCGTCTCGGTCGATCCGGACGGCACCGTCGGACTCACCGAGCTGAGCGCCGTGCGGGCCCGCTGGCCGCACCTGGACCGTCTGCCCGACGGCGGGTTCGTCGTCGCCGCGTCCCGCGCCCGCCGGGACGAGGACAGGCACCAGGTCCAGGTCTTCGACGTGCTCGGCCGCGAGACCTCGTCCTTCTCCGTCGGGGATGCCGTCGAGCACCTGATGGTGGACGAGGCCGGTCAGATCTGGGTCGGGCACTTCGACGAGAACCCGGCCGGAATCCGCCGCTGGAGCGCCGCCGGCCGGCTCACCTGGACGTCGGACGACGCCGGCATCCCCGGCCTCCTCGACTGCTACGCCCTGAACGTCTCGGGCACCGGCGCCTGGGCGTGCCCTTATACGGACTTCCCGCTCGTCGCCATACGCCCCGACCGTGCCGACCGAGCCGTGAGGGTGTGGTCGAACCGAGTCCGGGGCGCCCATGCGGTGGCCGTCCACGGCGGGCTGGTCGCCTTCTACGGCGGTTACGGCGAGGAGAAGGACCGACTCGCTCTCGGCAGGGTCACCGAAACGTCCGTCGAGCCGACGGGCACCGGCCTGCTCACCCTGCCCGACGGCCGTGCCCCCGGCCGCCGGCGGGTCGTCGCCCGGGGAAGCAGGATCTACGTCCAGGCCGAGCCGTTCACCGCGTGGGGCGTGTTCGACCTGAGCTTCTGACACCCGGCGCGGAAGGACCCGCTCGCCCTTGGGCCGATGGTCCCGCAGGGCGCCGTGGCGCGTGCCGGCGAGGTCTCGGCGGTCGTCGACCGCCGAGGTCTCCCCGGCGTCCGAGGCGCCACCGGCAGTTCCTCGCTCGATCGGGCGAACCGGCTTGTGCCGCACATGCCGGTGGTCGGCGTCCTGTGCCGCCTGGTCGGTCCCGGCAGTCGTCCAACGGGCGTTCACCGGACGCACGAAGAGCCCGGATTGAAGAGTCCCCGAACTCACGGGCGGCAGGAGCTCAGACGTTCCACTGGTGGGAGAAGGGGCCGTTCAGGGCTGCCCATTGCAGGAGCAGGATGGTCTTGCCGTCGACGATGCGTCCGTCGCGGGTCATGGCGAGGGCCTCGGCGAAGGGCAGTTCGAGGACTTCGATGTCCTCGCCCTCTTCCTCGACTCCTCCGCCGTCGCCGGTCCGGTCGGCCGGGGTGTAGGGGGCGGCGAAGAAGTGGAGGCGCTCGGTGACGGAGCCCGGGCTCATGTAGGCGTCGAGCACGTGGGTGAGCGGGCCGAGTCCGACGCCGAGTTCTTCGGCGCTCTCGCGGCGGATGGCGGTGTACGGGTCCTCCGCGTCGAGCAGTCCGGCCGCCGCCTCGACGAGCATGCCGTCGGGGTGGTCGTTCACGTAGGCGGGGTAGCGGAACTGACGGGTGAGCAGGACCCGGCCGCGTGCGGTGTCGTAGGGCAGGACGACGGCGCCGTTGCCGCGGTCGTAGGTCTCGCGCTGCTGGGTCTCCCACCGCCCGTCGCGGCGCCGGTAGTCGAAGGTGGTCCGGCGCAGGACGTGCCAGCCCTGGGAGGTGAGTTCGACGTCGCGTATCCGGACGCCGGGGTTGCGGTCGAGGTCGCGTCCGGCGAGGTGGAGGCCGGTACGTCCGCGGTGGTCGGGGACGTCGACACCCGGGCGGCCCGTCACGCGGTCTCCCGCGGGGCGCGGCGCGGGATCTCGGCGACGTCGTGGTGGACGGGCAGAGCGATCCGCTCGCCGATCACGGGGAGGTGCCCGGCCTCGAAGACGGTCCGGGCCGCTCTTTCCAGGTGGGCGGGGTCGGCGGCCATGGCCCGCGGGTCGCCGCCGGTGCCAGAGCGGTGGGGGCCTGCGACGAGGACGAGCGGGGGCTTGTCGGTCATGGCGGCTAAGATACACGCAGAAACGTGAAAGAACAGGAAGGAACGTGAATGCTGGCCGCTGAACGACGTGAGCACCTGCTCGATCTGCTCGCCCGCACGGGAAAGATCGTGGCCAAGGACGTCGCCGCCGACCTGGGCATCTCCGAGGACAGCGTGCGGCGCGACCTCCGCGATCTCGCCGCCGAGGGGCTGTGCCAAAGGGTGTACGGCGGTGCGCTGCCCGCGTCCCCCGCGGTGGTGGACTACGACGCCCGGCGGGCGGTGGCCCCGGAGGGCAAGCGGAAGGTCGCCTCGGCGGCCGCCGCGCTGGTGCGGCCGGGCGGCTCGCTGATCCTCGACGGCGGCACCACCGCCCTCGCCGTGGCGCGGGCGCTCCCGAAGGACCTCTCCTGCACGGTGATCACCCACAGCCCGACGATCGCCACGGCCCTGATCGGCCACCCCCGGGCGGAGCTCTTCCTCCTCGGGGGGCGCGTCTTCAAGCACTCGGCGGTCACCTGCGGCGCCGCCGCGGTCGAGGCCGCGCAGAACGTCTCCGCCGACCTGTGCCTGCTCGGCGTCACCGGCGTCCACCCCGAGGCCGGACTGACCACGGGGGACGCCGAGGAGGCGGCGATGAAGCGCGCCCTGTCCGCCCGGGCCGCGGACACCTACGTCCTCGCCTCCTCCGAGAAGATCGGCACGGCCTCCCCGTACCGCGTCCTGCCCTGGGGGGAGATCACCGGGCTGATCACCGACGCCGAGCCCCACGACGCGGTGGTCGAACAGCTCAGGGCGCTCGGCGTGAAGATCCTCGCGGCCGGCTGACGGCCGGGCGCGACGGCCGCCGGGAGGACGGGAGGAGGAGGCGTCGGCACCCCGAGCTTCGGCGCGCCGCGAAGCCCCGGGCCACTGACGGGTCCTGGGGCTCCGGTCGCAGGGGCGCCCGCGCGGGGCTCCGGGGTGTCCGGCGGGGACTGGGCAGGGTTCGTAATGGGCGGTACATTTGGCGGCCGTAACCCGGTGATCTGAAACGCGAGAAGCCCGATGCCCTCGCCCCGGGGGCTGTGAGAAGCCCCCGGTTTCCCACGTCGCGGAAAGGAAAGCGATGAGTCCGACGCTGGCCGACGAGATCCGCAACAGGCTCGGAGAGCTGAGCCCGGCGGAACGCAAGGTCGCGCGGGTTCTCCTCGCGGGATACCCCGCCGCGGTCTTCGAGACGGTCGCCACGATCGCGGAGCGGGCCGGTGTGTCGGCGCCCACGGTGCTGAGGTGCGCTTCGCGGCTGGGCTTCAGGGGCTTCCCCGATCTGCAGGCGGCGCTCCGCGCGGAACTCGACGCCCGCAACGCCTCGCCCATCACCCTGTACTCGGCCGCGGAGGCGTCCGAACAGCAGCCCGCGGAGACCTCGCGGGATTCCGCCGGCTCCCGCCTCGGCGAGCGTGCGGCGCTGGTGCGGCAGGCGGTCTCCCAGACGTTCGACGAGGTGGCGCCGCACGAGTTCGAGGACGCGGTCGCCCTCCTCGGCGACCCCAGGCGCCGGGTGCACCTGGCCGGAGGACGCTTCACGCACCTCCTGGCGGAGTATCTGGGCCTCCACCTGATGCAGTTCCGCGACCAGGTGGGGCTCGTGCCCCACAAGGACGTGGAGCGGACGTCCTACCTCACCCAGCTCGCCCGGCGCGACGTCACCGTGCTGTTCGACTACCGGCGGTACGAAGCCGACAAGACGCTGATCGCGGAGCTGGCCCGGGAACGGGGAGGCAAGGTCGTCGTCTTCACCGACCCGTGGCTCTCCCCCGCCGCCGCCCATGCGGACGTCGTCCTCATCACCCAGGTGTCCTCCGACTCCCCGTACGACAGCCTGACCCCGGCCCTCGCCATCGTCGAGTCGCTCGTCGGTGCCGTCCTCGAACGGCTCGGCGGCGAAGGCCACGAGCGGATGAAGGAAGCCGAGCGGGTCGCCCGGCGCACCGGCCTCCTGTGAGGCGGGGCCTCCGCCGCCCGCCGCTGTGAGCGCTTCCGCGAGCCCGTCGCCCGTCGTGGAGGACAGAGCGGTGCCGGGTGCTCGGACCCGGCACCGGCCGGCTACTTCGGTGTGATGTCGATCCGCAGGGCGACGAGGGTCCGCGGGGTGGTGGCGTCGTCGGTGAAGGCGGCGAAGCCGGGGGCCTTGGTGAAGGTCACCGTGAACCGCGGTCCGCTCTCGAAGGTCGTCGCGTCCGCGCTGTTCCGCGCCCGCGTCGCGGCGAGCGCGCGGGCGGTGGTCCGGAAGGAGTAGGCGCGGCCGTCCGGGTGGGAGGCCGAGTGGAAGACGTCGTCGTTGGGCGGCACGGGTGTCGTGGCCCCGGGGGCGAAGGGCCGCTTGGCGGGGGCGACGCGCGGGGTCCAGGTGCGGGCGTCGTACCGGTCGCCGTCGGTGAGGTAGCTGTAGCGGGCCCGGCGCAGGGACCAGCCGTGGGCGGAGTCGCGCGCGCGGGCGTCGCGCAGGTCGAGGACGGCGACGCCGTGCGGACCGAGGACCGTCAGGTGTTCGCGGTGGGTGCCGGGCCGGTCGACGACCAGCGCCGTGTTCTCCTCCAGGGCGTAGACGCGGTCGTGGCCGGTGTCGGAGGCGAGGCGCAGGGCGCGGCCCTCGCGTCCGTAGGCGCCCGTGTGGGTGTCGACAAGTCCTGAGCGGAGGAAGCCGAACCCACCCCGGGGGATGTACCCGAGGCGGGTCGGGTCGTCGAAGTAGCCGGGCGCGCTGCCGTCCCGCAGGGCCTCGTAGGACTCGCCGCCGCTGACCATGTCGGGGCCGGAGGCGATCTGGGCGCCGGCGGAGGAGCCGGCGACGACGGCGCCGTGGGCGAGCTTGGCGCGGATGGCGGCGAGCACCTTGGAGTCCTTGCGCCCGTCGTCGCGGAGGAGGGTGGTGACGTAGCGGTACTGGTCCCCTCCGCCGAAGAAGAAGCCGGTCATGGACTCGACCTGGGCGACGACGGCGTCCGAGTCGGCGTCGGCCACGTGGTCGGTGTCGAGGGGGATCCACTGCGCGTCGGCGGCTCCGTGCCGTTCGAACAGGGCGGCGTAGTAGGCGCCGTTGCAGGCGGAGTTGCTGCACCGGTCGGGGTCGTCGGCGTGGGGGTCCTGGCTCTCGGGGACGGAGGCGGCGGTGATGACGCCGATGCGGGCCTTCGGGCCGCCGGCCCGCTCGATGATCTCGCCGTAGACCTGGGTGTTGTCCTCCTTCAGAGCTCCGCCGATCAGGACGAGGGAGCCTTCGCGGGCCGCCCTGTCCGGCCGAGGTGCGGCGTGTGCGGCGGAGGCGCCGGTGAGGAGGGCGACGGCGAGGCCGCAGGCGAGGACGGTGCGACGTGCGGGGAGGGGCGGGACGCGCATGGTGCCTCCGGGGTCGGGAGAAGGGGTGGTGGGGGCCGTCGGCCGGCCGGGGCCGTCCGGCGGTGGGGGCTGCCGGCCGGTGGGAGCCGTCCGGCGGTGGGAGCCTTCGGCCTGCCGGGCGGACCGGACCCGTGTCGGTCCGCCCGGTGCGGCCGGTGCGGGGGTGGAGGGATCAGGCCCGGGGCGTGCCGGCGCCGTTCAGGCGGTGCCGGCCGCGCCGAGGGAGGCGATCAGGTCGGCGAGCAGGGCGACGCGCTGGGGGACGCCGGTGGTGTCGAGCCACTCCTGGGGGGTGTGGTCGGCGCCTCCTACGGGGCCCAGGCCGTCCAGGACGGGGACTCCGGTGCCCGCGATGAGGTTGGCGTCGCCCACTCCGCCGGTCGCGGCGGCGCCGAGCTCGATCCCGACCGCGCCGGCGGCCCGCCGGGCGTGGTCGAGCATCCGCCGGGAGGCGGGGGTGTCCTCCATGGGAGGGCAGAGGTCGAGCTGTTCGACCTCGACGGTGACGCCGGGGACCCCCGGATGGCCGGCGGCCTCCCGGATGGCCCGGGTGACCCGTTCGATGTCGGCCGTCGTGGCGGCCCGGACCTCGATGCGGAGCTCCGCCCGGGGGCAGACGATGTTGGCGCGGGTCCCGGCCCTGACGACGCCGACGTTGACCGTCACGTCCTCCCAGTGGCCGTTGAGGGCCTGGAGCGCGACGGTGAGGTGGGCGGCGGCGAGGGCCGCGTTCGCTCCGCGCTCCGGTTCGATGCCGGCGTGGGCCGCCCGTCCGGTGACGGTGAGGCGGAAATCGGCCACTCCCTTGCGGGCGATGACGAGGTCGCCGTTCTCCCGGGCGCATTCGAGGCCGAGACCGTGGTGCACGCCCCTGGCGGTGCTCTCGATGAGTGCGCGGCTGGCGGGGGATCCGATCTCCTCATCGGGAGTGGCGAGGAAGACCAGCTCGTCGTAGGCGTCGACGCCGGACGCGTCGAGGACCTCCAGAGCGGTGAGGCCCGCGAGGAGCCCTCCCTTGTCGTCGCTGACGCCCGGGCCGTACGCCACGGAGCCCTCGACGCGGAAGGGACGGGCCGCGGCGGTGCCGTCCTCGAAGACGGTGTCCATGTGGGCGGCGAGGAGGATCCTGCGGCCGCCCGCCGCCTCGGGCAGTCCGCCCCGCTTGCGGCCGACGAGCGCGTCGCCAGTCCGGTGCCCGTCGGGCGCGGCCGGGAAGCGGACGCGTTCCACGTCGAAGCCGAGCCGTGCGAGCCGGCGTTCGATCCAGTCGGCGACCCGGTTGACGCCGTCGGCGCTGTAGGAGCCGGAGTCGATGGAGACGAGCTGTTCGAGGTCGTGCAGGTAGCGGGGGCGGAGGGCCCGGGCCAGGTCGAGGAAGGGGTGGTGCGTCTCCTGCCGGCGGACGGGGGCGCTCACAGGACCTTGGACAGGAAGGCGCGGGTGCGTTCCTGCTCCGGGTCGACGAGGACCTGCCGGGGGTCTCCGGCCTCGACGACGACGCCCTCGTCCATGAAGACGGCGGTGTCGCCGACCTCGCGGGCGAAGCCGATCTCGTGGGTGACGACGACCATGGTCATGCCGTCGGCGGCGAGCTGCCGCATGACGTCCAGGACGTCACCGACGAGTTCGGGGTCGAGGGCCGAGGTGGGCTCGTCGAAGAGCATCAGCTTCGGCTTCATGGCGAGTGCCCGGGCGATGGCGACGCGCTGCTGCTGGCCGCCGGAGAGCTGGGCCGGGTAGTGGCCGGCGCGGTCGCCGAGCCCGACGCGCGCGAGCAGGTCGTGCGCGTGGGCGCGCGCTTCCGTGCGGGAGGCGCCGGAGACCTTGACGGGGGCCTCCATGACGTTCTCGACGGCGGTCATGTGGGGGAAGAGGTTGAAGCGCTGGAAGACCATGCCGATGTCGCGGCGGCGGTCGGCGACCTCGCGCTCGCGCAGCTCGTGGAGCCTGTCGCCGTGCCGGCGGTAGCCGACGGGTTCGCCGTCGACGGTGAGCAGGCCGCCGTCGACCTTCTCCAGGTGGTTGACGCAGCGAAGGAAGGTGGACTTGCCCGACCCGGAGGGGCCGAGGAGGCAGCAGACCTGGCCGCGTTCCACGGTGAGGTCGATGCCCTTGAGGACCTCCAGTTTCCCGAAGTGCTTGCGGACGCCTTCGGCGCGCACCATGGGGGTGCTCATCGGCTCTGCTCCTTGCTGTTCTTGCCGAACCGCTCCGCGGTGCCGCCGAGGAGGCGCCGGAACGGCGAGACGTGGCCGGCGCGGGTGGTGCCGCGTCCGTAGCGCCGCTCCAGCCACGCCTGCGGCACGCCGAGGAGGGTGACGAGGGCCAGGTACCAGATGCCGGCGACCACCAGCATGGGGATGACCTGGTAGTTCTGGGCGTACACGTCCTGGATGTTCGACATCAGGTCGTGGGCGGAGATGACCGAGACCAGCGCGGTCATCTTGAGCATGTTGATGGTCTCGTTGCCCATGGGCGGAATGATCACGCGCATGGCCTGGGGCAGGACGATCCGTCGCATGGTGAGCGCGGGGCGCATGCCGAGCGAGTGGGCGGCCTCGGCCTGGCCCGGGTCGACGGACTGGATGCCGGCACGGACGATCTCGGAGGCGTACGCGGCCTCGTTGAGTCCGAGGGCCAGGAGTGCGGCGATGGCCGGTGTCAGCAGGGCGTTGGTCTCGGCCTGGAAGAACGTGACGTCGGTGAAGGGGATACCGATCTTGACGTACTTGTACAGGGCGGCGGCGTAGCCCCAGAAGATGATCTGGACGAGCAGCGGGGTGCCGCGGAAGACCCAGACGAAGGCGTTGGCGAGAGCGTAGAGCACGGGGCTGGAGGAGAGCCGCATGACGGCGACGAGCGTGCCGAGAGCCAGGCCGAGGAGCATGGCCGCGGCCGTCAGCCAGAGGGTGGTGGCCAGTCCGTCGAAGATGAGGTCGGCGAAGAGGTAGTCGCCGACGACGTCCCAGCGCAGGTTGTCGTTCCTGGCGAGGGAGCCGATCAGTCCGACGAGGGCGAGCACCGCGGCGACGGCCGCGATCCAGCGCCCGTAGTTGCGGACGGGAACGATCGGGAGGTCCGCGCCGAGGGGCCGGTCCGCGGCGGTGGTCCGCTCGGGAGTCTTGGTGATGCCGGGCATCTCTAGTCCACCGCCGCGTTCTTGGTGGCTTCCTTGACGGCGATCGAGGCGACGCCGTACTTGCCGTACACGGCGACGACCGTGCCGTCGTCGATGAGGGCCTGGAGCGCCTTCTGGATCGCGTCGGTCAGCTGCGGGAGGTCCTTGCTGACGGCGATGCCGTTCGGCGAGGCGTTGTAGCCGCCCGGGGCGGCGGGGTCCTCGGCGAGGTCGAAGGCCTTGCCGTCGTCCGCGGTCTTGGCGACCCAACCGGCGGCGGGCTTGGTCAGGACCTGGGCGATGACCTTGCCGGAGCGCAGGGCGAGCTGGGCGTCGGAGTCCTTGGGGAAGGTCTGGATGTCGATCTTCCCCTTGCCGGCCTTCTCGCAGGCGGCCTGGTGTTCCTTGAGGAGGTCGAGCTGGTTGGTCGCCGTCTGGACGGCGACCTTCCGCCCGCAGAGGTCGTCCAGGGTGGTCACCTCGGACGGGTTGCCCTCGGCGACCAGGATGCCGGAGCCGGACCGGGAGTAGTCGACGAAGTCGACGACCTGCTGCCGCTCCTTGTTGTCGGTGATGGCCGACATCGCGACGTCGAACTTTCCGGCCTGGATGGCGGGGACGATGCCGTCGAACTTCTGCGGGGTGAAGGTGAACCTCACGCCGAGCTTCGCGCCCAGGGCCTGGCCGAGGTCGTAGTCCAGTCCGGTCAGGGCGGGCTCGCCCTCCTTCACGAACATCTCGAACGGCGGGTAGGGGACGTCGGTCGCGACGCGGACCTCGCCCGCCTTCTTGATCTTCTCGGGGAGGAGGTCGTGCAGCTTCTGGTCCTTGACGACCTCCGCCCCGGCGATGACGGCCTTGCCGGCCGGGGCGGCGGCGTCCGCGCCCCCACAGGCGGACAGGGAGGCGAGCATGGCCGCCGCGAGGGCGGCGGCCGCGACGGGGCGTGCGATACGAGTGTTCATCGCGTGGGACCTCTCGGTGGTTTCCTGCCGACGGAATCGGGCCGTCAGACACAACAGGGAAGTTACATATCGGCGCCAAAACTGGCTAGATGTAAAACCCATTACGTTCATGTAACGCGCACCTCGACGCTCAACCGATGTGTCTTTTGCGGCTTCTGAGCGCCTATACCGCTCCGCAGCGGGCGGCTGAGAGCTTCCCTCGTCTTACATCTTCCGCTTGATCCGCGTTACTTGTATGTTCCGCAACCAACCGCCCCGCCCCGCGATGGGCCGGAGCGGAATCGACGAACCCCCCTCCCTTGGAGCGCAGATGCCACTCCGTTCGCCCAGGTTCACTTCGGCCGTCGTCGGACTCGCCGCCCTCACCACGGCGTTGGTGGTGCACCAGCCGGCCCACGCGGCGGCCGACAGGATCCGGCTCGGCAGCACGGCCGACGTCGCCCGGGGGTCGTGGAACGGCCCGGCGTTCACGATGAACGGTGCCGGCGGCATCGTCGCCGCCTCGATGACCCGTGCCATCGACGACATCAGGGGCGGTACCGGGACCCTCGACGTGGTCGTCCTGGCCGGCTCGGCACCGACGTCGGGCAGCAAGACGCCCGAGTGCGACGCCATCACCGCGCTGGCCGGGGTCAACTCGTGCACGACGTGGACGCTCACGGCGGCGAGCGACGGCAACAACAGCCAGGTCAACACGGACGTGCGCAACGCCGAGTTCGTCTACTTCGCCGGTGGCGACCAGTGCCGCTACGCCGCCTGGAAGGGAACGGCCCTGGAGGCTTCCGTCGAGTCGGTGGTGGCCAAGGGCGGCGGCTCCGGCGGCGGCAGCGCGGGCCACCACATCAACAGCCCCATCGTCTACGACGCCTGCAACGGCAGCGTCACCAGCACGGAGGCGCTCGCCAACCCCTACGACCGGTCCATCGGCTTCACCACCGGCATGTTCGAGTGGCCCCACTACGGGGCGGTCGTCAACGACTCGCACTTCGTCACGCGCGATCGCATGGGCCGCACGATGGCGTTCCTCGCCCGCGCGGTGAAGGACGGCCTCGCCCCCGGGGGTGCCGCCTGGGGCGTCGGGGTGGAGGAGGGCGGCGGCTCGCTCTTCCTCGACCGCGACGGCGTCGCGACCCAGTACGGCAAGGACGCGTACGTCGTGCTCGCCGACCACCAGCCGGAACAGGCGGTCGACAGGAAGCCCCTCACCTACAGCGGCTTCAAGATCTGGCGCCTGACGCCCGGCTCGACCTTCGACTTCACGTCCCGTCCCACCTGCGGCTACTACCTCCGCAGCGTGACGAACGGCGTCACCGACGCCGGCCTCTACAGCGGTACGCCGGTGACCGACTGCGGCGGCCAGGGCGGCGGGGCCACGCTGGCCGAGAGCGAGCCGAACGACACCCGCGACACCGCCGACGACGCCACCGCCCTGGCCTCCCCCGGCTCCCTGACCGGCACCATGAAGTCGAGCAGCGACCGCGACCACTTCGAGCTGACCCTCTCGTCCGGCCGGACCGCCTCCGTGAACTGCGCCGTCCCCTCCGCCTACGACGCCGACCTGTACTGGCTCGCCTCCGACGGCAGCACCCTGACCCGCTCCGTCAACGACGGAGCCGGCGCCGACGAGTCGCTGTCCTTCACCAGGACCGCCTCCGGCTCGGGCACCTACTACCTCGACGTGGAGGCCTACAGCGGCTCCGGGACCGCGCCCTACAGCTGCGCCGTGACGAAGAGCTGACCGGCCCTCACGTGCCCGGCGACCGGACCGCGCCGTGCGGCCGGGCCGCCGGGCACGACGGCTCCCGCGCGGAGCGCCGCTTCCCGCGGCCTCGGGAAGGGGTGCGGGGAGTAGGGTGGTCGCTTCGTTTCGCGGGGTTCTGCGGGAACTCTCCCTTTCGGCTCGCCGGTTCGGCGGCCGGGATTGGACGGACCACCATGGCAAACCGACGTGCTTTCCGGGTCGCGGTGTTCGGGGCGGGCTACATCGGACTGGTGACGGGTGCGTGTCTGGCGGAGCTGGGGCACGAGGTCGTCGTGCGCGACATCGACCCGGAGAAGGTGCGGGTCCTCCAGGGCGGGGAGGTGCCGATCTACGAGCCGGGCCTGGGGGACGTGATCGCCCGGAACAAGGAGCGGCTGCGGTTCACGCTCGACCTCGGCGAGGCCCTGGAGGGGGCCGAGGTGGCGTACGTGTGCGTCGACACCCCACCGTCGCCGTCGGGGGACGCCGACCTGTCGAAGGTGTGGTCGGTCGTCCGGTCCCTGACCGGCACCGCGCGTCTGCGGGCGGTCGTGATGAAGTCGACGGTGCCGGTGGGCACCGGGGCGCGGGCGCGGGTGCTGCTGGACGAGGCCGGGCTCGGGGCGACCGGGTACGTGTCGAACCCGGAGTTCACCGCCGAGGGCCGGGCCGTGAGCGACTTCATGGGTCCCGACCGGATCGTCGTCGGTTCCGACGACGCGGCGGCGGCCGCGCTCGTCGCGGAGCTGCACGCGGGGATCGACGCGCCGGTGGTGACGATGGACGTGCGGTCGGCGGAGATGGTGAAGCTCGCGTCGAACGCGTTGCTCGCGACGCGGATCAGTTTCGCCAACGAGATCGCGACCCTGTGCGAGAACACCGGGGCGGACGCGACGAAGGTGCTCGGCGCCGTGGGGCTCGATCACCGCCTGGGCCCGCATTTCCTGCGCCCGGGGATCGGGTGGGGCGGGTCGTGCTTCCCGAAGGACTCCGAGGCGTTGCGGCAGATCGCGTCGAACACGGGGTTCCATCCGATGCTGCTGTCGGCGGTGATCGACGTGAACAACATCCAGAAGCGGCGGGCGGTCCAGAAGCTCAAGGACGTCCTGGGGGACCTCGCGGGCAGGGAGGTCGTCCTGCTGGGGATGGCGTTCAAGCCGGGTACGGACGACATGCGCGAGGCGCCGTCCGCGGTGCTCGCCTCCCGGCTGCTGGCGGAGGGGGCGAGCGTGCGGTGCTGGGACCCGCTGGCCCGCCCCGGCGCGGTGGAGCCGTGGGCGTCCGCGGTGCGGTACGCGAGTCCGGAGGAGGCGCTGGAGGGCGCGGACGCGGCGGTGGTGGTCACGGAGTGGCCGCGGCTGGCGGAGGTCGACTGGGCGGCGGTGGCGGGGCGGATGCGGCGTCCGGTGGTCTTCGACGGGCGGAACCTGCTGGAGCCGGCCCGGATGCGGGGGTTCGGCTTCACGTATCTGTCGGTGGGCCGCCCGTAGTCCTGCGGGTGCGCTGCCGCCCCGGCCGGAAGGAGTTCGGCCGGGGCGGTGGCGGGGTCGGGCGAGACGGGCGGGGGCGATCGAGCCGCGGGGGATCCCCCCGAGGGGTCCTTCGCAGGGGCGGGGGCGGGTCAGGGCGTGAGGAGGGCCTTGATCGCGCGGCGCTCGTCCATCGCCCGGTGGCCGTCGGCGACCCGCTCCGGCGGGAGGGTGCGGTCGAAGACCCTCCCGGGTTCGATGCGGCCGGTCGGGGCACGGCCCGGTGGTCGCGTCCGGGCCTGCGGGGCGGGCGACGTCACGCGGGGGCGCCGAGCGGCGGGTGGTCGAGCACGCGGGGCTTGTACTCGACCAGCTGGGTGCGGCCGTCGAAGGTGCGGTGGTCGGTCATCTCCAGGGCGACGTCCGGATAGCCGTCGTAGATGCGCTCCTCACCCGTGGCCCCGGTGATCACCGGGAACATCACGACCCGGAACCGGTCGACGAGTCCGGCCCGCAGCAGGGACCGGCAGAGGCTGAGGCTGCCGATCGTGCTGAGGAGCCCCGAGCCGCTCGCCTTCATGGCGCGGACCGCCTCGACGGCGTCGTCGCGGACGAGCGTGCAGTTGGCCCACGTCAGGGGCTCTTCGAGCGAGGAGGAGAAGACCACCTTGGGCGCTCGCGTGAGCTCGTCGACGGACGCCTCTTCTTCGGGCCGGAACTCGTCCTGGCCGTCCGGGACCTTGCCTGCGGCGAAGCCCGACATCAGGCGGTAGGTGTTCGCTCCCATCAGGTAGGTGGCCTCGGGCTGCTCGCCGAGCCAGGAGAGGTACTCCGGGCCCTCGAGGCCCCAGAACCCGGGCCATCCCTCTCCTGACGCGTAGCCGTCGAGGGTGGTGATGAAGTCGACGAGAAGCTCCGACATGGCGGCGTCCTTTCCTGGGCTGTCACGAGTGTGGACCGGCCGGGAGCCGGAAACTCATCGGCCGCCGGGCCGCCGGCGGGGCTGAGGAGGAGGGCGGTCGGAGAAGGGCGACGGCGCCGAACCGGATCCTGAACGCGCGTGTCCGCCCTCAGCCACGCCCGCCACCCCGCCGCCGCTCGCACGCGACCCTCGTGCGGACGCGGGTGACCCCCGGCCTCAGAATGATCACCGGGGTTCACGGTCGTGGGTCCGGAGCAGCAGACGTGGGGAGATTCGTGAAGGACGTCATCCAGTACATCCAGGAGACCCGCTGGCCGGACGAGGCTCCGCCGGAGCTTCCCGACGAGCGGTTCCTCGCGCGGTTCGAGGAGGAGCACGGCGTCCGGCTGCCCGCCGGGCTCCGGGAGTTCCTGCTCCACGTCGGCAACGTCGAGCGCGGCCGCCTGGAGCCCGTCACCGTCACGGACGAGGGGGCGTACACGTACCTGCCGGAGCTCATGACCATCGCCTGGGACCAGGGCGTCCCGCGCGAGCTGATCGTCCTGTGCGAGGACGAGGGCGACTTCTACCTCGTCGGACCCGACGACGCCGTCGTCTTCTGGTCGTGCCTCGGGACGGGCGGCCTCACGGGGGACCGCTGGGAGTCGGTGTGGCACTGGGCCCGCGACAAGTGGCTCCGCTTCTGATCCACGGCCCGCGCCACGGGTCCGTCTGTCGGAGGGCGTCCTCGCCCGTCCGCGCCGGTGCGGACGGCTGCGCGTCCGCCACGGGCGGCGCGACGTGAGCGGGTGCTCCGCGGGAGGGCGGGCGGCCCTCCCGCGGGGCCGGGTCACGGCGCGGTGAGCGTGGCGAGGACCTGCTCGGCGACGCCCGCGTCGCCGAGCAGGTCGTTGTGGCCCATGTCGGCCACCCGCACGTTGCGCGCCCCCGACAGGGCGGTGCTGCTCGTGGGGAGGATCTGGCCGTCGCCGGCGGACCAGAACGTGGTGTAGCGGACGTCGCCCGGCGTCTCGTCGCCCTCGTTCAGGCGGGAGACCACGTACGAGCCGGGCGTCATGTCCCGGCAGCCCTGGTCCCACAGCGCGCAGGCCCACGCGAGGCCGGTGCCGTGGTTGGGTCCGGCGAGCGAGACCCAGTTGCGGACCTTGGAGGCGCCGCCGTACTTGACGTACCAGCGGGTCGGCAGGGAGCCCAGGCTGTGCGCCACGAGGTCCACCTGGCCGGCCCCCGTCCGCCGGAGCACGTCGTCGACGTAGGCGGCGAGCCGGCCGGCGAGCACCTCGTTCGTCGACTGCGACGAGTCGTAGCTCCACGCGAAGATCCGGTCGGCGGGCGTCCCGGCGGCGGTCAGGCGCTCCGTCAGCGACCCCCAGACGCCGGGGCCCGCGTTGCGGCCGTGGACGAACACGACCGGCCGGGGCGCGCCCGCCGTGGCGTCCCGGGGCGCGGCCTGGGCGGTGGCGGGGAGGGCGGCCGTGCCGGCGAGGAGTGTTCCGGCGAGGAGCAGGGTGGCACTGCGGCGCATGGGTGACCTCCGGACGGGGGCGACGGAACGGGTCTCCCCCATGTCTGACGCATCGCCAGGTCTCTCAAACCCCTTGCGCGCCAGTGGATTTACCGTCGGTAAGTCCTGGCGCGGGCAGAACACCCTCCGCGCGGCCGGTCCGTCGGCCCCGTTCGGGATCCGGGCTCGGGCCGGGGTGGTGTGAACGGGTGACGCGGCGGTCGCGCTCGATCGCGCGGGCTCGCCGGTCCCCGTACGGCGACGGCCGCTCAGGCGCCGAGCCTGTCGCGGATTCCGGCGAGGGCGGCTTCCAGGGTGTCGGCCACGTCCTCGTGGCCGGTGAAGCCGTCGTCGGTGCCCGGGTCGACGGTCCAGCCCCAGCCGCTGGAGTCATGGCCGTCGACGGTGGCGGTGTGCTCGCCGGTGGTGAGGGTGATGGCCAGGTTGCCGCCGGGGAACGTGGTGACGTCGGCGTGGACGTCGGCGCCGAGAACACGCGCGATGGTGTCGCGGGCGGTCCGCTCGGTGGTCATGGTGGTCTCCTTCCGGGGCGGTCAGGACGACCGTACGACCGTCCGGGCCGGTCGGCATCCGGCGGATCGGCCCGTCTCGCGACGCCGGGGCTCCCGGGGCCTGGCCCGTCAGGCGTCTTCGTCGTCGGGGTCGTGGGGCGGGATGGTCCATCGCATCACCGTCTCGCCCGCCCGGTCGGCTTCGAGCGTGACCGGATAGACCTGGCCGGCCTCCCGCTCGCCACGGTGCCTCATCGCGTGGTCGCCCTGGTCCCAATCGATGCCGAGCGTCCGGCAACCGCCGACGTCGATCGCGCCGACGCGGAGCGGATGGTGCCGGCCGGCCCGCTGGAAGCGGTGGAGATCGGTGTGCTCCTCGACGGAGACCACGAGGCCCCTGCCGTGGACGCGGTCGCGCCAGTCGGTGAGCTCGGCCGCGCGTGCGGCCGCCTCGGCCACCGGGAGGTCCAGCCACCCGTACGGCCCGTCGGCGCCGTGCTCCGCGATCCGCTCACCGCCGAACTGCGCGTGCGCGTCGTCCTCGTACCGGCCCCAGTAGAAGACGTCGGCGAGCCCGTTGGCGGGCTCGTCGTCCGTTCCGGTCCACGCGTCCAGGCCGTCGGCGTCGCCGACCACCATGCCGCACCGGTCGACGGGCAGGTCCCCGAGCCGCACGGGTGCCGACCGGCTCATGGTGCCGGGCCACGGAAGACCGAGGCCGATCTCCAAGGTCGCGATCGTCGGTTCCCCGTCGAACGGGGACGGCGACGTGCTCGCCCGCACGCTCAGGGGACGGTCGGCCGCCGCCGGGACCGCGACCGCCTCGCACGACCACTCCTGAAGGTGGCCCCCGCCGTTCGCCGCCGCCGTCCTCGCGCGTTCGGACAGGGGCCGCCCCAGCTCTCTCCACTGGTCGACGCCCCCGGCCGTGCCCAGTACCAGCACACCGGACGGCGCGTCGACGGTTCCCAGAGCGACGAAGGTCTCAGCCATGCGCCGATTGTGCCTTCCCCGTACGACACGTGCCCGCGACTTCCCGGCCTCCCCCGCGGTGGTGCGGGGTCTGCCGTGAGCAGAGGGCGCCCGTTCTTCGCGGCCCCGAACGCGGGGGCCGGGCGTACGGGCGGGGGGAGGTGTGCCAGAGTGAGGGCCGTGTCCCGTTCCGATTCTCCCGGCGAGCTGAACCCGCTCCTCCAGGAGGCCGCTTCGGCGTCCTGGTCCGTTCGAGCGGCCGCGGGGCGACGGCTGGCGGCCTTCGCGGAGGTTCCCGAGGCGGCCGAGGCCCTGCGGCGGCTGTTGCTGGACGATCGCGACACCTTCGTCACCCAGGAGACGGCGGAGGCTCTGCTCGCACGCCGGGACGTGCTCGGTCTGCGCATGGTGCTGGCCGCGTTCGCCGACGCGGACGACGACACCGCCGATCACCTCGATGACGCGCTCCTCGGCGTCCGCGGCGGGTCCGAGGAGGACGGGCGACGGCTCGCGGCCCTGTGTTCGGCGCTGGCCTCGGACCCGGACGGCACGGTGCGCCGGGAAGCCCGCGGGCTTCTCGGACCGCTGCGGTGACCTGACCGCTCCTCGCCCCGGGCGGGGCCCGGAGCCCGGTCCGGAGGAGCGCGGAGGACGCCCGCGAGCCCGCCGCGGGGCGTACGCGGGGCCCTCGGGGCGGGTTCGCCGCCCCGAGGGCCCCGCGCGAGCGGGGTGCGGGTCAGTCGGCCGGGGTCAGGGCCACCTCCGCGCTGCCGGAGAGGGAGGGCAGGCCCGCCGGGGGCGTGTCCTTGTACGAGGCGTTGAAGACGGCCTTCAGGTTGTCGGCGCCGGCGTGGCCGCCGTCCACGAACGTGCGGAACGAGCCCGAGCAGCCGGTGCTCGTGGAGAGCGGGTGGCCGTGGGAGTCGTGGCCGAGGATGAAGGAGACGGTGACCTTCGCGCAGTCGACCGGCTGGTCGTCGGTGACGTCGACCCGCCAGGTGACCGTGTCGCCCCAGTGGAAGGCGGTGCCTCCGTGCGGGGCGGGGTCGGTGGTGAGGGAGACGACCGGTGCCTTGTTGCCGACGACCACCTGGACGGCGGTGGCGGCGGAGCGGTCGGTGCTGTCGGTGACGTTGAGGGTGGCCTCGAAGACGCCGTTCGTGGTGTAGGTGTGGGTGGGGTCGGCCTGGGTGGAGTCCACGGTGCCGTCGGCGTCGAAGTCCCAGGCGTAGCGGAGCGCGTCCCCGTCGGCGTCCTTGGTGCCGGCGGCGGAGAAGCGGACCGTCAGCGGGTTGACGCCGTTGACGACGTCGGCGGCGGCCTTGGGCTCGGGGGTGCTGTTGCCCCGGAGGTAGTCGATGCGGGAGAGCTGGGCCTCGGGCAGTTCGGCGAAGTAGCCGGTGCCGTACTCCAGGACGTAGAGCGCGCCGTCGGGGCCGAACTCGGCGTCGATGGGTCCGTCGGTGCGGATGCCGGGCACGGCGTCGTCGATGGCCAGCACCTCGTTGCGCTTGCCGAGGGTGAGGGCCTTCATCTGGTCGCGGGTCCACTCGTAGAAGAGCGGCTTGCCGGCGAGGGAGGCGGGCCAGCGGTTCTCGGCGGTGTTGTGCTTGTCGTACCGGTAGGCGGGGCCGCCCATGGGGCCGATGCCGCCGGTGCCGAGCTGCGGGAACTGCGCGGAGGCGCCGTAGCCGTAGATGATCTCGGCGTCCTCGACCGGCGGCAGCAGGTCGAGGCCGGTGTTGTGGCGCGAGTCGTTGACGGGGGCGGCGCAGTCGAAGGCGCCGCTCGACTTCTTGGTGGCGAAGTCGTAGTCCTGGTACGGCATGTCCTGGCTCACGCAGAACGGCCAGCCGTAGTTGGCGGGGCGGTCGATGACCATCCAGCGGCCGTGGCCGGCGGGGCCGCGGTCCGGACTGGCCTTCTGGGCGTCGGGCGAGTAGTCGCCGACGTAGACCTCGCCGGTGCGCTTGTCGACCCCGAAGCGGAAGGGGTTGCGCAGGCCCATGGCGTAGATCTCGGGGCGGGTCCTCGGGGTGCCGGGGGCGAAGAGGTTGCCGTCGGGGATCACGTAGCCGCCGTCGCGCTTGACCTTGATGCGGAGCACCTTGCCGCGCAGGTCGTTCGTGTTGCCGGAGGTGCGGCGGGCGTCGTAGGCGGGGTTGCGGTCGGGGCGGTCGTCGATCGGGGCGTAGCCGTCCGAGGAGAAGGGGTTGGAGTCGTCGCCGGTCGACAGGAAGAGGTTGCCCCGGTGGTCGAAGTCGATCTTGCCGCCGACGTGGCAGCAGAGGCCGCGGTCGGCGGGGATGTCGATGATCTTCTGCTCGGAGGCGTAGTCCAGCTTGTTCCCCGTGAGCTTGAAGCGGGAGAGCCGGGTGTAGCCCTCGTACGGGGCGAAGTCCGCGGGCGTGCCGGTCTGCGGGGCGTCGCCCTCGTTGACGCCCGGGGTGGCGGGGTCGTCCACGGGGGTGGAGAGGCGGGGCGAGTAGTAGAGGTAGACCCAGTGGTTCCTGGCGAAGTCGGGGTCGACAGCGATGCCCTGGACGCCCTCCTCGTCGTGCTGGTAGAGCCCGGCGGGGCTCTTCTTCATGTCGGCGGCGAGGAAGTTGACGCCGCTCTTCGGGTCGTGGATGCGGATCTCGCCGGTGCGCGCGGTGTGCAGGACGCGCAGGTCGGGCAGGACGGCGAGGGCCATGGGCTCGCCCGGCCGGTCGTTGAGGGTGACCTTCTGGAAGGCTGGGGCGGCGGACGCGGCCGGTGGGGCCGTTTCCGACGGGGTGGTGGCCTGGACGGGGGCCAGGGGCAGCACCCCGAGGGCGCCGGCCAGGGCCGCCGTGCCCAGGAGGGTGACGATCCGTCTGTTGCGCACGCGGAACTCCTTCGCTACGGGTTCGGGTGGCGGTGCGCCGCGGTCAGCGGTGGGCGCGGAGGGCGGCGAGGTTGTCGTGGCCGATGCGGGCGTACTCCAGCGACTGGCCGGGAACGGTGGCGCTCGGGGCGGTGTCCTGCTCGACCATCGGGTGGTGCCGGTTCTTCGCCCCGACGCGGGTGAAGAAGCGCCGGTAGTCGATGTCGCCGGTGCCGAACGGCACCATGTCGTAGCCCAGGCCGCTCTGCGGGTTGATCACGCCGTCCTTGGCGTGGAAGAGCGGGAAGCGGGGCGTGTGGCGGACCACGAGCCCGGCCGGGTCGAAGACGTTCTCCTGCCGGGAGCCGTCGTGGGCGGTGTACGTGTGGAACTTGTACTGGGCGACGTGGGCCCAGAAGACGTCCAGTTCCAGGTAGACGCTTCTGGGGTCGCTGACCTCCAGGAAGTACTCCAGCTTGCGGATGCCGGAGCTGCGGGTCGGCCGGCCCAGGGCGTCGAGCGGCCCGCCGTCGAGGAGGAAGTCGTAGGCGCTGTCGTGGTTGTGGGTGTAGAGCTTGATCCCCTCCCGGGCGGCGAGGGCGCCCAGGGTGTTCCACTTGTCGGCGGCGACGTCCCAGTCGGCGCGGTAGGGGCTGTTGGTGGGGTCGCCGCCGGTGCCCATGTGCTCCATGCCGAGGATGTTCGCGATCTCCAGGGCCCGGCGGAACGCGTCCAGGTCGGCGGGGGTGAGCGGCCAGGAGCCCGGGATGAAGCCGTGGCTGCCCTGGGCGCGCAGCCCGTACTCGTCGAGCCAGGAGCGCATCAGCCGCGCGCCCTCGACGGTGCCCAGGTCCGCGCCGCCGGGGGCGTTGGCGTGCTGGCGGTAGCCGGCGAACTCGACCTGCCGGTAGCCATACCGCGCCAGCTGCCGGAACACCTCGCGGAAGCCGGAGGGCAGGTCGGAGGCGAGCGGGTCGCGGGCCACCGCGTCCCGGACGGTGTAGAGGATCAGTCCGCGCCTGTCCGGGGGGACGAGGGCGGAGCGGCCGTGGTCGGCGGCCGGCTCGGGCTCGGTCCGCGCCAGGGCGGGCGAGGCGCCGAAGACGGGGGCGGCGATCGCCACGGCCGCGGTGGCCGTGCAGGTGCTGAGGAAGCGGCGGCGGCCGACGCCGAGCGTGCGGCGCAGCTCGTCTCCGGGGGTGGTGCTGGTCTCGTCGGGGGACGCGGTCACGGTGTTCTCGCTTTCGTGGGAGGGAGGGTGCGGGTCGCGGGGGTTTCCCGGGACGCGGCGGTACGGGGTGCGGGGGGGTACGCGTGCGGCGCGCCGGGTCAGGAGAGGCCGGCGAGCCGCAGCAGGAGCGGCTTCACCTCGGTGGCCGCGGTGCGACCGGACAGGGCGCCGGGGGCGGAGCAGAGGACGACCGGGCCGTCGTCGTCGCTCGCGGGCAGCCGTCCGTGGCTGCCGCGGACGGGTGACGGGTCCAGCGGCACGACCGCCACGCGGTAGCGCAGGCCGGCCTTCTTGCGGGCCACGGCGGCCGCGGCCCTGAGCCGTACGTAGGGGTCCTCGGGGTCCAGGAAGAGTTCGGCCGGGTCGTAGCCGGGCTTGCGGTGGATCTCGACGAGCCGGGCGAAGTCGGGGGCGCGCGCGTCGTCCAGCCAGTAGTAGTACGTGAACCAGGCGTCGGGTTCGGCGACGGCGACCAGCTCGCCGGAGCGGGGGTGGTCCAGGCCATGTGCCTTCTTTCCCTCGTCGTCGAGGAGCCGCTCGACGCCGGGCAGGTCCTGGAGGACGGCGCGGGTGGCCGCGAGGTCCTCGGGGCGGCGGACGTAGACGTGGGCGAGCTGGTGGTCGGCAACGGCGAAGGCCCGGGAGGCCATCGGGTCGAGGTACTCCATGCCGGCCTGGGTGTGGACGTCGAGGAGTCCGGCGCGCCGCAGGGCGCGGTTGATGTCGACGGGGCGGCTGACGCGGGTGATGCCGTACTCGGACAGGGCGACGACCGTGCGGCCCTCGGCGCGGGCGTCGTCGAGCAACGGCCCGATGACCGCGTCGAGTTCGGCGGCGGCGCGGAGCGAGCGCGGGTCGTCGGGGCCGTAGCGCTGGAGGTCGTAGTCGAGGTGCGGGAGGTAACAGAGCGTCAGGTCGGGGCGGCGGGTGCGCATGACGTGGCGGGTGGCGTCCGCGATCCACCGGCTGGAGGCGAGGGAGGCGCCCGGTCCCCAGAACTGGAAGAGGGGGAACGTGCCGAACTTCTCGGTGAGTTCGTCGTGGAGGGCGGGAGGGCGGGTGTAGCAGTCGGGTTCCTTGCGTCCGTCGGCGTGGTAGACGGGGCGGGGGGTGACGGTGATGTCGGTGTCGGCGCCCATCGCGTACCACCAGCAGATGTTGGCGACGGTGTAGCCGGGGTGGGCGCGGCGGGCGGCGTCCCAGACCTTGTCGCCGGCGACCAGGCCGTTGTGCTGGCGCCACAGCAGGACGTCGCCGAGTTCGCGGAAGTACCAGCCGTTGCCGACGATGCCGTGCTCGGCGGGGAGGGTGCCGGTGAGGAAGGTGGACTGGGCGGCGCAGGTGACGGCGGGCAGCACGGTGGACAGGGGTGCCCGCGAGCCGGAGTCGGCGAGGGCGCGCAGGCGCGGCATGTGGTCGAGGAGCCGGGGGGTGAGGCCGACGACGTCGAGGACGAGGAGGGGGGTCGGGCGACCGTCGGCCGGGGGCTTCGCTTCGGTCACGGCAGTTCCTTCACGGGAGGTCTTCGGGGGAGGACCGCGCGGGGGTCCTCAGGGGAGTTCCTTCAGGCCGAGGTCGGTGAGCAGGTCGCGGGCGAGGGCGAGTTCGGCGGCGATGCCGTCGGCGAGGCGGGCTCGGGTGCGGGGCCGCGCCGCGGGCGGGAGGGCCTGCCAGGTGTACGTCTCGACCTCCAGGTGGCGGGTGCGGGGGTGGGGGCCGCCGACGAGGCGGGTCAGGGCGTCCTCGAGGACGGGGAGGGTGGAGGTGAGCGGCGGGGCGGGCGGGGCGTGCAGGGGGACGTGGAAGTGGGCGCGCCAGGGGGCCGTGTCGGGCAGGGCCTCCCCCGCGAGCGCTTCGGGCAGGTCGTCGGTGCCGCGGAGCCCTCCGGCGGTGACCGTGCGGGTCTGGTGCAGGAAGCGGGGTTCGGCGAAGGCGGCGAGGGCGGCGCGCACCTCGGGGCGGTGGGGGTGTTCGGCGTGCAGGGCGGTGGAGAGCTGGGCCTTGGGGACGGCGATGCCGGCGGCGTCGAGTGCGGCGAGCGCGGTGGCCGGGTCCTCGAAGGAGGTGGCGAGGTGGCAGGTGTCGACGCAGACGCCGATGCGGTCGCCGGGCAGGGCGGTGAGCGGTGCGATGGCGTCGGCGGTGGTCTCCACCGCGCAGCCGGGTTCGGGTTCGAGGGCGATCCGGACGGATCTGCCGGTCAGCTCCTCCAGCGCGTCGAGCCGTTCCGTCAGGGCGGTGAGGGCGGCCCGTG
The DNA here is from genome assembly GCF_040636735.1 of Streptomyces sp. NPDC035033. NCBI lineage: Bacteria > Bacillati > Actinomycetota > Actinomycetes > Kitasatosporales > Streptomycetaceae > Streptomyces > Streptomyces sp. NPDC035033. Next base: position 59,380 of record NZ_JBEZUZ010000023.1, read on the forward strand.
CGGTGGCGGCGGCGTGCTCGTCGAAGCCGGTGCGCCAGGCGAGCGGCAGGGTGGAGACGCTGCCTTCGGTGACGTCGTCGGGGAGCAGGGCGGCGAGGAGGCGGGCGAGGTCGGTGGTGTGGGCGAGGCGTTCGGGTTCGGTCCAGTCGGGGCGGTAGACGCGGTGCTTGACCGCCTCGGCGCCGAAGCCCTCGTAGGGGAAGCCGTTGAGGGTGACGACTTCGAGGCCGCGGCGGTCGAGCTCGGTCTGGAGTCCGCGCAGTGCCACCGGGTCGTCGACGAGGGCGTGGGCGGCGTCCTTGGCGAGCCAGAGGCCGATGCCGAGCCGGTCGCGGCCGAGGCGGCGGCGGACCGGTTCGCAGTGGTCGCGGAGCTGGGCGAGGACGCCGTCGAGGGTCTCGGCGGGGTGGACGTTGGTGCAGTAGGAGAGGTGGACGAGGGTGCCGTCCGGGTGGCGGAAGCGCACGGGCCCTCCTCCTCATTCCCCGCCGCGCAGCACGGAGTTGCCCTCGTGCAGGGCGTCCGGGGCGGGGACGTCGAGCTGGAGCCGGCCGCTGAGTCCGTAGAAGGCGACGGGGTTGCGCCACAGGACCCGGTCGACGTCGTCGTCGGTGAAGCCGGCGGCGAGCATGGCGTCGCCGACCTCGCGGGTCTTCAGGGGGTCGCTCCTGCCCCAGTCGGCGGCCGAGTTGACGAGGATCCGCTCGGTGCCGTAGGTCCGCAGGAGGGTCACCACGCGGTCGGGGTCCATCTTGGTGTCGGGGTAGACGGAGAAGCCGAGCCAGCAGCCGCTGTCCGCGGCGGCGGCGACGGTCGTCTCGTTGAGGTGGTCGAGGAGGGTCCGCTCGACGGGCAGGGCCGATTCGCGGACGACGTCGAGGGTCCGGTGGAGGCCGGCGAGCTTGTCCCGGTGCGGGGTGTGGACGAGGGCGGGCAGGCCGTGGTCGGCGGCGAGCTGGAGCTGGGCGGCGAGGGCGGTGTCCTCGGCGGGGGTCATCGCGTCGTAGCCGATCTCGCCGACGGCGACGACGGAGTCCTTGACGAGGTAGCGGGGCAGCTCGTCGAGGACGGGCGTGCAGCGCGGGTCGTTGGCCTCCTTGGGGTTGAGGGCGATCGCGCAGTGGTGGGCGATGCCGTACTGGGCGGCGCGGAACGGCTCCCAGCCGAGCAGCGCGTCGAAGTAGTCGAGGAAGCTGGCGGGCGAGGTGCGGGGCTGGCCGAGCCAGAAGGCCGGTTCGACCACGGCGCGGACGCCCGCCGCGTGCATCGCCTCGTAGTCGTCGGTGGTGCGCGACGTCATGTGGATGTGCGGGTCGAAGATGCGCATCACGGCTCCTCGGTCGGTACGCCGGTCAGGGTCAGGGCGTGGTGGAGGTCGCGGGGGACGTCGCGGCCCGCCGCGGTGCGCTCGGCGGCGAGGGCGGCGAGCATGCGGGCGAGGTCCGCGTCGCCGGCGGCCCGCCGTGCCAGGTCCGCCACGGCGGTCAGCGGTACGCCGGTGAAGAGGCACTTCAGGACGGCGTGCCGCCAGGCGTGCGGGGTCAGGTGGGCGGCGGCGTAGGGGCCGACGGCGGCGGCGATCAGCCGGGTGTCGTGGGTGCGCAGGGCGTCGTCCACGAGGGGCACGGCCTGCGGGCCGTCGACGAGGGAGGGCAGGGCGAGGAGCACCGCGCGGCGCTCGGCGGCGCTCCCCTCCCGGTAGAGGCGGGTCAGCGTCTCCGTGCCGGCCCGGGCCTCGGTCAGGAGCAGGACCCGCACGGCGTCCGCGGCGTCCCGGCCGCAGTGCCGGCCGGCGGTGACGAAGCGGAGCTGCCAGGCGGGGCGGGGCGCGGGCGGGGTCTGTGGGGTCGCCGCCCGGGCGGGCGGGGCCTCCTGCGCCGCCGCTCGGGCGGCGTCGGCCAGGGCGTCGGCGAACCAGGCGCGGGCGTGGTCGTCGGGCAGCCGGGCCTCGACGCCGGCCCGGGTCCGGGGCGGTGGTGGCGTCAGCATGCCGGGGCTCCCTTCGCGGCGGTCGCGGCCGCGTCACGGAGGAACGCGAGGGATTCCGCCGCCAGTCGGGGGCCGGCGTGCGAGTGGCGGGGCAGTTCGACGACGGTGAGGCCCTGGTAGCCGGTGGCCGCGAGGGCGTCGAGGACGGGCGGGAAGTCGATCTCGCCCTCGCCGAACGGCAGGTGCTCGTGCACGCCGCGCCGCATGTCCTCGATCTGCACGTGCCGCAGCCAGGGCGCCGCCGCGCGGACGCATGCGGCGGGCGGTGCCGTCTCCAGGCACTGGCAGTGGCCGATGTCGAGGGTGAGGCCGAGGGGCGCGGGGTCGCCGAGCGCGGCGCGCAGCCGGTGGAAGTCGTCGAGGGTGGCGAGGAGGTGCCCCGGCTCGGGTTCGATCGCGAGCGGCACGCCCGCGTCGGCGGCGGCGTCGAGGACGGGCGCCAGCGCCTCCGTCAGGCGCCGCCAGGCCGTGGCGTCGTCGGTGCCCGGCGGGGTGACGCCGCTGAAGCAGTGCACGGCGTGCGCCCCGAGGTCGGCGGCGACGCCGACCGCCGTGCGCAGCAGGCGGACCCGGGCGGCGCGGTCCCGCGGGTCGGCGTCGAGCAGCGAGGGGCCGTGCTTGCGGCGCGGGTCGAGCACGTACCGGGCGCCGGTCTCGACGGTCGCGGTGAGTCCGAGCGCGCCGAGCCGGCGGGCGACCCGGGCGGTGCGGGCGGCGAGGCCGGGTGCGAGCGGGTCCAGGTGCATGTGGTCGAGCGTGAGCCCGACGCCGTCGTAGCCGAGGTCCGCGAGCAGCCCGAGGGCGTCGTCGAGACGGAGGTCGGTGAGGCCGTTGGTGCCGTACCCGAGGCGGAGCCGCTGCCGGTCGCTCATGTGGCGCTCACCTTCCGTGCGAGGGTGCGGGCGAGGGGGACGAGCCCCAGCACGCCGACCCCGGTGCCGGCCGCCCCGGCGCGGGCCGCGAGGGCGGCCTGGAGCGGGATCATGGCGCGGATCCCGCCGCCGACGGCGCGCCGGGTGAGGGGCGGGGACGGGTTGAGCGCGGCGTGGAGGAGGGGTACGGCGGTGGTGCCGGCGTACAGGGCGGCGGGCGCCAGGGACGCGAGGGCCGCCGCGCGGCCGGGTGCGCGGAGCGCGCCGAGCGCGGTGGCGGCGCCGAGCGCGCCCGTCACGGCGAGCGCCCCGAGCGGGGCGAGCGTGGAGCCGCCCCGCTCCTCGTGCCGGGACACGGCGGTGACGGCGTACGTGTGGGCGGCGAGCGCGGCGGCGGGCGCCGCGACCCGGCGGGCGGTACGGGCGTCCGCGCCGCGCCGCGCGGCCGTGGGCGGCGCGCCGGCGCCGGTGGCGGCGGCGCCGAGGGCGAGGTCGAGGGCGCGGGCGGCGGCCATGGCGGCGGGCGCGGCGGGTGTGTGCTTGAGGCGCAGGTCATAGGCCCAGACGGTGCCGGCGAGGGCGGTGGCGACGGCGAGGGCCGGGCGGCCGGCGCGGGCGGCGAGGGCGAGCCCGGCGGCGGTGAGAAGGCCGGCGGCACCGAGCGCGGCGGCCGGCGGGATCCGGCCGGAGGGCAGCGGACGTTCGGGGCGGTCGACGGCGTCCTCCTTCCGGTCGGCCCAGTCGTTGAGGGCCATGCCCGCCTCGTACAGGCAGAGCGACGCGCCGATCGCGTACGCCGTCCCCCGGCCGGGCCGCAGTCCGGTGGCGGCGGCGCCGGCGAGGGCGTCACCGGGGACGGTGAACAGCGCGGAGACGCGCAGCAGTTCGGCCCAGGCCAGGAGGTGCCGGGTGCGGTTCGGGCGACCGGGGCGCGTCACCGTGCCTCCCGGAGCCGGTCGGCGAAGGCGAGGAGCGCGGCGTACTGTTCCGCGAGGCCGGCGGGTCCGCCGTCCGGGTCCTTGAAGTAGAAGCCGAGCTGCGGGAGCGGTCCGGAGAGTCCGGCCTCGTGGGCGCGGGCGACCAGGCGGGCCAGGTCGAGGACGAGGGGCGCGGCGAGCGCGGAGTCGCAGCCCTGCCAGATGGTCTGGAGGACCATCCGCGATCCGAGGAAGCCGTCGAAGGCGATGTGGTCCCAGGCCGTCTTCCAGTCGCCGAGCGCGGGGACGTCGTCGATGTGGACCCGGCCCTCCGGCCGGTGGCCGAGCGTGTCGGCGAGGACGCGTTCCTTGCCGGCGTTCTTCGCCGCCGCGGCGGCGGGGTCGGCGAGCGTCGCCCCGTCTCCCCCGCCCAGCAGGTTGGTGCCGGACCAGGCCCGTACGTCCAGGGCCCGCTGGGCGAACATCGGGGCGAGCACGGAGCGCAGCAGCGTCTGTCCGGTCTTGCCGTCGCGGCCCGCGTGGGGCAGTCCGGCGGCGGTCGCGGCGGCGGTGAGGTCCGGGGTGCGCAGCCCGGTGGAGGGGGTGAAGTCGACGTACGGGCAGCCGGCCCGCAGGGCCGCGGCGGCGTAGAGGGAGCTGGGCGGGAGGCGTTCGGCGTCGGGCGCGGGCGGCGGCTCCGTGGAGGAGACGTTGACGACGACCACGCGTGCCAGGGCGTGGCGGTCGCGGAAGGAGACGAGGTCGGCGGCGAGGTCGGCGACGAGTTCGGCGTCGGTGCGGGGGTCGTCGGGGAGGGGGCCGCCGGTGCGTATCTCCTCGTCGGTGGCGGCGAGTTCGGCGTGGACGGCGGCGGCGAGTCCGTGCGGGAGCACGCCGGCGCCGGTGAGCTGCTCGGCGCGCTTGGGGAGCGGGCAGGACGCGGTGTCGTGGCCGCCGAAGACGAGCGCGGTCAGGGAGGGCAGCCCGGTGCCGGCGAACGCGGGCGTCTCGGTGACCATGCCGGTCGCCGGGTGGAGTCCGGCGCGGACGGCGGCGCATCCGGCGACGGCCGTGGTCGCCACGGAGCCGCGGGCTCCGGCGAACCAGACTCCGGTGCGTGCGTGGGTGTCAGTCACGGGCTGCCTCCTTGCCAGGTCGTTGGGTGCGCGGGGTGGAGGGCCGGGGGGCGGTGCCTTCGCGGTGCAGGCCGCCCGGCGGTGAGGTCGGAGGGAGTGCGGGGGCGCTGTGCGGGGCGGGCCCTCGCTCGGTCCGGGCGGGGTCCGGGAGCGGGTCGGGCGTGGGGCCGGGAGCGGACCGGGCGGGGGCCCGGGAGCGGGTCGGACGGGGGTCCGGGAGCGGGCCGGACGGGGGTCCGGGAGCGGGCCGGACGGGGGTCCGGGAGCGGGCCGGGCGGGGCGTTCCGGGGCCGGTCGCGCGGTGGGGCGAAGGACCGTGGTGGCGATGTGAGGGGACCGTAGCCGCCTTCGTCCGGGACGGAAAGCCCTTGCGCAGCAGATCGGTAGAACTTTCTCCCGCTTCAGGACAAAGCCGCGCGCGGGCAGGCCGGACCGCCCGGTGGCGCCCCTCGCCACCGGGCCTGGCCGGGAGGTCCTACCGGTCGCCGCCGGAGAACGCCGCGTCGAACGAGGCGGCCGGCGGGTCGAAGTCGAACCGCTTCAGACGGGCCAGCGCCTCGGGCGCGCCGGCGAGCCGGTCCATGCCGGCGTCCTCCCACTCGACGGACACGGGGCCCTGGTAGCCGATGGACCGCAGCATGCGGAAGACGTCCTCCCAGGGCACGTCCCCGTGTCCGGCGGAGACGAAGTCCCAGCCGCGCCTCGGGTCGCCCCACGGCAGGTGGGAGCCGAGCCGGCCGTTGCGCCCGTCGAGGCGCTTGCGCGCCTCCTTGCAGTCGACGTGGTAGATCCGGTCCCGGAAGTCGTACAGGAAGCCGACCGGGTCGAGGTCCTGCCAGACGAAGTGGCTGGGGTCGAAGTTGAGGCCGAAGGCCGGCCGGTGGTCCACCGCCTCCAGGGCGCGGCGCGTGGTCCAGTAGTCGTAGGCGATCTCTCCGGGGTGGACCTCGTGGGCGAAGCGGACCCCCTCGGCGTCGAAGACGTCGAGGACCGGGTTCCAGCGCTCGGCGAAGTCCTCGTACCCGCGCTCGACCATGCGCTCCGGCACGGGCGGGAACATGGCCACCAGGTGCCAGATGGAGGAGCCGGTGAAGCCGATGACGGTGTCGACGCCGAAGGCGGCCGCGGCGCGCGCGGTGTCCTTCATCTCGGCGGCGGCCCGGCGCCGCACGCCCTCGGGTTCGCCGTCGCCCCAGATCCGGGCCGGCAGGATGCCCTGGTGCCGCTCGTCGATCGGATGGTCGCAGACCGCCTGGCCCACCAGGTGGTTGGAGACGGCCCAGCACTTCAGGCCGTACTTGTCGAGCAGGGCGTGCCGGCCCGCCAGGTAGGACGGGTCGGCGAGGGCCTTGTCGACCTCGAAGTGGTCTCCCCAGCAGGCGAGTTCGAGGCCGTCGTAGCCGAAGTCACGGGCGAGCCGGCAGACCTCCTCCAGCGGCAGGTCGGCCCACTGGCCGGTGAAGAGGGTGAACGGACGCGGCATGAAGCCTCCAAACGGTGTGCGGGCGGGCCGTGCTAGCGGACCTCGGCCGGCACGTCCTGGACGGGTGTGTAGACGGCGTTCTTCCCGGCGCTCTCCTCGACGGCGGCGAGCACCCGCTGCACCCGCAGCCCGTCGGCGAAGGACGGCGACGGGTCGGTGCCGGTGCCGATCGCGACGACCAGGTCGCGGGCCTGGTGGGTGAAGGTGTGCTCGTAGCCGAGGGGGTGGCCGGGCGGCCACCACGCCTCCAGGTACGGGTGCTCGGTCTCGGTGACGAGGATCCGCCGGAAGCCGGCGGTGGCGGCGGGTTCGCGGTGGTCGTGGAAGGAGAGCTCGTTGAGCCGCTCCAGGTCGAAGGCGAGCGAGCCCCGCTCGCCGTTGATCTCCAGCCGGAGCTGGTTCTTGCGGCCGGAGGCCATCCGGCTCGCCTCGAAGGCGGCGAGCGCCCCCGAGGCGAGCCGTCCGGTGAAGACGGCCGCGTCGTCGACGGTCACCGGCCCGCGCGGGGCACCGGTGGTGGCCCGGCCGGACGGCGCGGACAGGCCGGCCGCCGCGGCGGCGGGCCGGGGCCGTTCCCGTACGAAGGTCTCCGTCTGTGCGGACACCCCGACGATCGGCTCCCCCGCCAGGTACTGGGCGAGGTCGACGATGTGCGCCCCGAGGTCGCCCAGCGCCCCCGACCCGGCGTGCTCGCGCTCCAGCCGCCAGGTCAGCGGGAAGTCGGGGTCGACCAGCCAGTCCTGGAGGTAGCTCACCCGGACGTGGCGCAGGGTGCCGAGCCGGCCCTCGGCGATGAGCCGACGGGCGTACGAAAGGGCGGGCACGCGGCGGTAGTTGAAGCCGACCATCGCGACCTGGCCGCGGGCGCGGGCGGCCTCGGCGGCGGTGGCCATGGCCTCGGCCTCGGCCACCGAGTTCGCGAGCGGCTTCTCGCACAGGACGTGCTTGCCGGCCTCCAGCGCCGCGATCGCGATCTCCGCATGGCTGTCCCCCGGGGTGCAGATGTCGACGAGCTGCACGTCGTCCCGGGCGATCAGGGCGCGCCAGTCCGTCTCCGCGGCCGCCCAGCCGTGCCGCCGGGCCGCGGCCCGGACGGCGTCCGCGTCCCGGCCCGCGATCGCCGCGAGGACGGGCCGCAGCGGCAGGTCGAAGACCCGGCCCACGGTGCGCCAGCCCTGTGAGTGCGCGGCGCCCATGAACGCGTACCCCACCATGCCGACGCCCAGTCCGGGCGGCGAGGTCGCGTCACTGTCCCGCTGTTCCATACGGTTCCTCCTGGTCGGAGAGTCACTGTCTCGTCGGTGTGCCGCGGAGCCGGGCGTCCCCCCGGGAGCCCGGTTCCGGTCAGTTGAAGCCGGTGGGCAGGTAGTCGTCGACGTTCTCCTTGGTGACGACGGCGGAGTAGAGCGTCAGCGAGGACGGGATCTCCAGCTCCGACAGGCCGCCCACGCCCTTGCCCTGGCCGAGCGCGCGGGCGAGGTCGATGGCGGACGCGGCCATCGTCGGCGGGTAGAGGACGGTGGCCTTGAGGACGCCGGTACCGGCCTTGATGGCGTCCATCGCGGACTTCGCCCCGGCGCCGCCGACCATCAGGAAGTCGTCGCGGCCGGCCTGCGCGATGGCGCGGAGCGCACCGACGCCCTGGTCGTCGTCGTGGTTCCACAGCGCGTCGAACGCGGGCTGCGCCTGGAGCAGTTGGGCCATCTTGGCCTGGCCGGACTCGACGGTGAAGTCGGCGGCCTGGCGGGCGACCTTGGTGATGTTGGGGTAGTTCTTCAGGGCGTCGTCGAAGCCCTGGGTGCGCTGCCGGGTGAGTTCGAGGTTGTCCAGGCCGGCGAGTTCGACGACCTTGGCGTTCGGCTTGTCCTTGAGCTGCTCGCCGATGTAGGTGCCGGCGTTGAGCCCCATGCCGTAGTTGTCGCCGCCGATCCAGCAGCGGTACGCCTGCGGGGAGGCGAAGACGCGGTCCAGGTTGACGACGGGGATGCCGGCCCGCATCGCCTGGAGCCCGACCTGGGTGAGGGCCTTGCCGTCGGCGGGCAGGATGACGAGGACGTCGACCTTCTTGTTGATGAGGGTCTGCACCTGACCGATCTGGGCGGCGGTGTCGTTGGAGCCCTCGGTGATCTCCAGGGTGACGTCGGAGTACTTCGCGGCGCGGGACTTGGCGTTCTGGTTGATGGCGTTGAGCCAGCCGTGGTCGGCCTGGGGTCCGGCGAAGCCGATGGTGACGGGCTTGCCGGGCTTGTCGTCGGCGACCGGGGCGTTGCCGGCCGGCTGTTCCTGCTGCTTGGGCTCGTTGCTGGTGCAGGCGGTGAGCAGGGCTCCGGCGGAGACGGCGGCGGTGCCGAACAGAAGTCCTCTGCGGGTGGGGGCGGTTCGGGACATGGCGGATCAACCCTTCGGCTGGGCGGGGCGGTTCGGGTCGGTGGTGGAGAGACGAGAGGAGGCGCGGGTCAGGCGTCGCCGCCGCGCAGGCCGCGGCGCTGGACGAGGACGGCGGCCACGATGATCGCGCCCTTGGCGATCTGCTGGACCGCCGTCTCCAGGTTGTTGAGGGCGAAGATGTTGGTGATGGTCGTGAAGATCAGGACGCCGAGGACGGAGCCGACGATGGTGCCGCGGCCGCCGCTGAGGAGGGTGCCGCCGATGATGGCGGCGGCGATGGCGTCGAGTTCGTACAGGTTGCCGTTGGTGTTCTGGCCGGAGCCGGCGAGGACGATGAGCATGAACGCGGCGATCCCGCAGCACAGGCCGGACAGCAGGTACAGGTACAGGCGCTGCCGACGGACGTCGATGCCGGCGAGCCGGGCCGCTTCCGCGTTGCCGCCGACGGCGACGGTGCGGCGGCCGAACGTGGTCCGGTTGAGCAGCAGCCATCCGACGACGGTCACGGCGGCGAAGACGAGGACGAGCGGCGGTATGCCGAGGACGTAGGCGTCGTTGACGCCGAGGTCGAGGACGTCGGTCACGGTCACCATCTGGGTCCTGCCGTCCGTGATCTGGAGGGCGAGTCCCCGGGCGGAGGCCAGCATGGCCAGGGTGGCGATGAACGGCACCAGGCCGCCGTACGCGATCAGCAGTCCGTTCACGAGTCCGCAGCCGACGCCGACGAGGACCGCGGTGAAGAGGATGCCCGCGAAGCCGAACTCCTGGGTGGCGACGGTCGTCGCCCACACCGAGGCGAGGGCCACGATCGCGCCGACCGACAGGTCGATGCCGCCGCTGGTGATGACGAACGTCATGCCGACGGTGACGACGCCGATGACCGACGCCTGGGTCAGGACGAGCTGGAGGTTGCTGGTGGCGAGGAAGGAGTCGGGCTGGGTGACGCCGCCGACGGCGACGAGGACGGCGAGGACGCCGAGCAGCGACAGGCTGCGCACGTCCCACCGCATCAGCGCCAGTCGGTGGAGCCCCTTCCTGCCGGTGTCGGAGGTGGCGGCGGACATCGGCGCGTCCTTCCGCGCGGCGGAGGCCGGCTGCGTCATGGCGTCGGGTTCCCTTCCATCACGAGATCGAGTACGCGGTGCTCGTCGAGCTCCCGGGCCGGTGCCGTGTGCACGACGGTGCCCTCGCGGAGCACCAGCACGCGGTCGGCGAGTCCGAGGACCTCGGGCACCTCGCTGGAGACGAGGAGCACCGCCAGTCCTTCGTCGGCCAGTCGGCGGATCACGGCGTAGAGCTCGGCCCGGGCGCCGATGTCGACGCCCCGGGTCGGCTCGTCGAGGAGCAGCACCTTGCAGCCGCGCAGCAGCCAGCGCGCGAGCACGGCCTTCTGCTGGTTGCCGCCGGACAGGGTCCTGATCGCCGCGTCGGGGTCGTCGGGCCGCAGCGACAGCTCGCGCACGGCCCGGTGCGCGGCGGCGCGCTCGGCGCGCCGGTCGAGCCAGCCCGCGCGGGAGTAGCGGGAGAGGGTGGAGACCGAGACGTTGCTGCCGACGGACTCCAGCATCAGCAGGGCCTGTGCCTTGCGCTCCTCGGGCGCCAGTCCGATCCCGGCGCGGACGGCGGCGCGGACGCTGCCCGGGCGCAGCGGGACGCCGTCGACGAGGACGCGGCCCGCGTCGGGCTTGCGGGCCCCGTAGACCGTCTCCAGGATCTCGCTGCGGCCGGAGCCGACCAGGCCGGCGAGGCCGACGATCTCGCCGGGCCGCAGGGCGAGGTCGAGGGGGGCGAACTCGCCGTCCCGGGTGAGGCCCTCGATCCGGAGGACGGGGTCCCGGGCGGCGGCGTCACCGGTGCCGTCGGAGCGGTCGGGGAAGACGTGCTCGACGGTGCGGCCGGTCATGAGGGCGACGATGTCGCGGGTCGGGGTGGTGTCCGCGGGCAGGCCGCCGGCGACGGAGCGGCCGTCCTTCAGGACGGTGACCCGGTCGCCGATGCGGCGGATCTCCTCCAGCCGGTGGGAGATGTAGACGACGGCGACGCCGTCGGCGGTGAGTTCGGCGACGATGCGGAAGAGGTTGTCGACCTCCTCGGGGTCGAGCGCGGCGGACGGCTCGTCCATGACGATCAGGCGCACCTCGTGGGAGAGCGCGCGGGCCATGGAGACGATCTGCTGCTGGGCGGCGGACAGTTCGCCGACGAGCCGGGCCGGGTCGATCTCCGGGTGCCCGAGGCGCTTCAGCAGCCGTCCGGCGGCGGCGCGGGCCCGGGCCCCGCGCACGACGAACCCGGCGGAGGTCGGCTCGTTCCCGAGGAAGACGTTCTCGGCGACGGACAGTCCGGCGACCAGGTCCAGCTCCTGGTAGATGGTGGCGATCCCGAGCCGCATGGCCGCGATCGGCGAGGTCAGGGAGACCGGTTCGCCGGCCCAGGTGATCTCGCCGCCGTCGGGCCGGTGGGCTCCGGCGAGGACCTTGATGAGGGTGGACTTGCCGGCGCCGTTCTGGCCGAGGAGGCAGTGGACCTCGCCGGCGTGGACTTCGAGGTCCACGCCGTCCAGGGCGCGGACGCCGGGGAACGACTTGGTGATGCGGTTCATCGTGAGCAGCGGTGGGCGTGATGCCATCGGGATCCCCTCGGCGGATGCGGCCGTGAGCGGGCAGGGCGGAGCGGGGCGCGGTGAGCGGCGTGCGGTGGGAGGGAACGGGCGAAGGGCTCAGGGACCCGCGGCCCCGGGCGTGCCGGCGCGTGCGGGGTGAGCGGGCATGGCTGACAGCCACGGGACCGTTGCGTGGTGCGGGGTGCCGTACCGGCTGGTGCCGGACGCGGTGGTGCCGGGTCGTGCGGTGGTGCGTGCTTCGGCGTGCGGCGCACCGCTGCCGGAGGAGTGGTGGGGCCGGGTGGGGCCCGGCCGGGTCAGGCCGGTGAGAAGACGTGGTCGCTGATGAGGCGGGCCGCGCCGATCACTCCGGCGGTGGGGCCCAACTCGCCCAGCACGATGGGGAGGTTGCCGGTCGCGAGCGGCAGCGACTGGCGGTAGACCTGGGTGCGGATGCTGGCAAGCAGGGTGTGGCCGAGTCCGGTGACGCCGCCGCCGATGACGACGAGCCCCGGGTTGAAGAAGCTGACGAGCCCGGCGATGACCTGGCCGAGGCGCTGCCCGCCCTCACGGATCAGCTCCAGGGCCACGGTGTCGCCCGCCGCCGCGGCCGCCGAGACGTCCGCGGCGGTCAGCTCCCCGGCCGCCTCCAGCCGCGCGGCGAGCTGCGCCGAGCGGCCCGAGCGCGCCGCGTCCTCCGCGTCACGGGCCAGCGCCGCGCCGCTGAAGTGCGCTTCCAGGCAGCCCAGGTTGCCGCAGGCGCAGGCCCGCCCGTCCGGCTGGACCTGGATGTGTCCGATGTCGCCGGCGCTGCCCGTCGTACCGCGGTAGACCTGGCCGCCGATCACGATGCCGCAGCCGATGCCGGTGCCGATCTTGACGCAGAGGTAGTCGCCGACGGAGCGGGCGACGCCCGCGTGCTGCTCCCCCATCGCCATGAGGTTCACGTCGTTGTCGACCATCACCGGGCAGCCGAGGTCCTGGCTGAGGGCCTCGCGGACGGGGAAGCCGTCCCAGCCGGGCATGATCGGCGGCGCGACGGGCACGCCCTCGGGGAAGCGGACGGGACCGGGTACGCCGATGCCCGCGCCGTCGAACCCCTCCGCGACCCCCGACGCCTTCAGCTTGTCCGCCATGGCGAGGACCCGTTCGAAGACGGCGACGGGCCCTTCCCGGACGTCCACGGGCTGGTTCAGGTGCCCCAGGACCTCCAGCTCGGCGTTGGTGACGGCGACGTCGATCGAGGTGGCCCCGATGTCGACGCCGAGGAAGCGCAGCGCCGGGGCGAGCCGGAGGTTGTGCGAGCGGCGTCCGCCGCGCGAGGCGGCGAGTCCGTCCGCGACCACCAGTCCCGTCTCCAGCAGCCGGTCCACCTCGACCGCCAGCTTGGAGCGGGACAGGTCCACCAGATCGCCCAGCTGCGCGCGGGAGTTGGGCCCTCCGTCGCGCAACAGGCGCAGCAGTCGCGCCTGGTGCACGTTCGCGGGTCGAGCGGTCATCCGTCTCACGAATCCCTCCCCTCCCCCGGCTCCGGCTGGGGGCCCGAATGCCTGTCCGCGGCGCCGATCCGTCGGGCTTTCGAGAGGAACGTAGCAGTGCTCCACCGACCTGGGAACTACTTGAGCAGGAAACAGTCACGACTTCTTCCACTCCCAGGACAAAGGGCGTTCTCGGCGGAGCCGACGGCGGCCCTCCCGGGAGGAGGGGGCCGCTCCGGTGAGGACGGCGGCGTCGATCGCGCGCCCCGCTCGGCGCCCGTGAACCTCCGGTGCATCCGGTCCGGCGGCGGGGACGGAATGCCGGGTGACCGGGGACGCGGTGCGCGTCCCGGGCGACGACGGAGGAGGGCCGTGCGGTGATCGGTGTGGAACGCGTGATGGTGGTGCGCCGGCCCCTGGCCGAGGTCGTGGCGTACCTGGAGGACTTCGCGCGCGCCGAGGAGTGGGATCCCGGCACCGTGCGCTGCGTGCGGGTCGACGACGGGCCGCCGCGGCCGGGGGCGCGGTGGCGGAACACCTCCCGGTTCCGGGGACGCACGACCGAGCTGCGGTACGAACTCGTGCTCCGCGAGGCCGCCCGGCTGGTGTTCGTCGGCGAGAACGGGACGGTGACCGCGCGGGACGACCTCCGGTTCGCCGAGGAGGGGGTGGCCACGCGGTTGACCTACCGGGCTTCGCTGACGTTCAAGGGCTTCGCCCGGCTCGCCGCGCCGTTCCTGCGGGGGGAGTTCGAGCGGCTGGCGGACGGAGTGGTGACCCGCCTTCCCGCGGCCGCAGAGGCGTGGCGCCCCTGACCGAGGTCTCGCGCGCCCCTTTTCCCCGCTCGCAGCGTTTTCGCACCGTACGGTGGTGACCATGTACGACACCGTCCACGGGATCACCACCGGCGCGGTGGCCCGGCGTCTGGGGGTCTCCCCCACCACCGTGCGCTCCTGGGACCGGCGGTACGGGATCGGTCCCGCGGTCCGCGCGGACGGGCGGCACCGGCGGTGGAGCCCGGCCGACGTCTCGATGCTGGAGGAGATGTGCCGTCTCACGGCCTCCGGCGTCCCGCCCGCCGAGGCGGCGCGAGCCGCGCGGGAGGTGCGGTCCGCGCTGGTGGCGGCCGGAGCCGGCGGGCCCGTCGACAGCGCGCCGGCCCCCGTTCCCGCGCCCGTCCCCGCTCCCCCGTCCTCCGGGCCTGCCGCGCCCCCCGAGGAGCCGCCCGCGCGGCCGGCCCGGCGGGCGGCGGCCGGCAGCGGCCTGCCGCTCGGCGACGTGCGGCAGGAGTGCCGCGGGCTCGCCCGTGCCGCCGTGCGCCTCGACGGCCCGGCGATGGAGGCGCTCCTCCAGGGGGTGCTGGCGGAGTACGGGCTGGTCACCGCCTGGGAGGAGGTCATGGTCCCGACGCTGCACGCGGTGGGCCGGAAGTGGGAGTCGTCCGGCGACCGCTACGTCGAGGTGGAGCACCTGCTCTCCTGGCACGTCTCCACCGCGCTGCGGCGGGCCGCCGTGACCGGGCCGGCGGCCGCCTCCCAGGCACCGCCCGTCGTCCTGGCCTGCGTCCCCGCCGAGCAGCACACCCTTCCCCTGGAGGCGCTCGCCGCGGGACTCGCCGAGCGGGGGCTGCCGGCCAGGATGTTCGGCGCGGCCGTCCCCGCCGAGGCGCTCGACGCGGCGGTACGGCGGTCCGGCCCGGCCGCCGTCGTCCTCTGGTCCCAGGCCCGCTCCACGGCGGACCACGCGCTGGCCCGGCACGTCGCGGGCACGGCGTTCGGGGTGCGGGGAGCCCGCACCGCGCCCCTCGTCCTCCTCGCGGGCCCGGGCTGGCGCGGCCGTCCCCCCGGCCCGGGCACGGCCCGCCCCGCCGGTCTGCGCGAGGCGCTCGACGTCGTCTCCCGGCTGTACGGGGGGTCCGAGGGGCCCCTGAAGCCCGCCGGGCACGGGGAGCGGACCGGGCCGGACGGGCAGGGCGGCGGCACCGGGGGCTGAGCCCGTCCGTCACGGGGCACGGCGGGTCGCCGCCCGGTTCCGGGGCGGCAGGGGGACGAAGCCGCTCGTGCGCGCCCGGTAGGCCGCGTATCCCGGCCGGTCGGCCATGTGGGCCTCCAGGAGCCGCTTCCCGCTGCCCCAGATGAGCAGGGCGCTCATGACGAGCGGGGAGACCAGGGTGAGGAGGGCCGTCTGCCAGGTGGCGCAGGCCGTCAGGTACAGGCCCCACCAGACGAGGAAGTCGCCGAAGTAGTTGGGGTGACGGGTCCAGCTCCACAGCCCCCGGTCCATGACGCGCCCCCGGTTCGCCGGATCCGCCTTGAACCGGGCGAGCTGCCGGTCCCCCACCGCCTCCAGGAGGAGTCCCCCCGCCCACACGGCGAGGCCGAGCCACACGGTCGCCTCCGGCGGCCGGGGCAGCAGGACCGCGACCTGGACGGGGAGCGAGACGACCCAGACGAGGGCGCCTTGCAGCAGGTACACCTTTCCCAGGGCGTACAGGGCCGGGTTGCCGCGGGCGCGGGCGAGCATCCGCGCGTACCGGGGGTCCTCGCCGCGGCCGCGCCCGCGCCGGGCGATGTGGACCGCGAGCCGCAGTCCCCAGACGACGGTGGCGGCCGCGACGACGGTCCGGCGGGTGTCGTCGCCGTGCCCGGCCGCGAGGAACCAGGCCACGATGGCGACGGCGACGAAGGCGATCCCCCAGGCCACGTCGACGATCCGGTGCAGGCCCCGGGCGGTGCCGATCGCAAAAGTCACCAGCATGACGGCGAGGGCAGCGGCCGCCGAGGCGGCGAGGACGGAGCCGAGGGCCCCGGGGTCGACGGCGCTCACGCCCCCTCCCCGCGGGGGCTCGCCGGGGCGGACGGGACGGCGAGGATCCGGTCGGACGGGCCGGCGGTCCCGTCGGGACGGAGGGCCGGGTGGAGGCGGGCGGGGTTCACGGGGTCGTCTCCGTGCCGGCGGCGGTGAGCCGGAGCTGGCGGACGTCGAGGTAGCGGGAGCGGAATCCCGCCTCGGAGTAGGCGAGGTAGAAGTCCCACATGCGCCGGAAGACGGCGTCGAAGCCGAGAGCCGCCACGGCGGCCTCCTGGCGGCGGAAGCGGGCGCGCCACTGGTGGAGGGTCTCGGCGTAGTGGGCACCGTACCCCGTGTCGTGGGTGATGTGCAGGCCGGCGGCGGCGCTCTCGCGGGCGATGGCCTCCGGGGAGGGGATCAGACCGCCGGGGAAGACGTACTTGCTGATCCAGGTGTGGGTGCGGGCGGTGGCGAGCATGCGTGCGTGCGGCATGGTGATGGCCTGGAGGGCGACGCGTCCGCCCGGCGCGAGGAGGCGGCGGAGCGCGGCGAAGTAGTCGGGCCAGAACTCGGCGCCCACGGCCTCGATCATCTCGACGCTGACGACGGCGTCGTAACGGCCCTGGACGTGCCGATAGTCGAGCAGTTCGACGGTGACGCGGTCGGCGACGCCGGCCGCGGCGGCGCGGCGGCGGGCGAGGACGAGCTGCTCCTCGGAGAGGGTGACGGTGCGGACGCGGGCGCCGCGGGCGGCGGCGCGGATCGCCAGTTCCCCCCAGCCGGTGCCGATCTCCAGCAGCTCGGTGCCGGGGCCCGTCCCCGCCAGGTCGAGGAGGCGGTCGGTCTTGCGGTGCTGGGCGGCGGTGAAGACCGCGTCCGGGAGGACCCCGGAGGTGTCCGGGAGGGGGTCGAAGACGGCCGAGGAGTAGCTCAGGCCGGGGTCGAGGAAGAGGGCGAAGAGGTCGTTGGAGAGGTCGTAGTGGCGGTGGATGTTCTCCCGTGCCCCGTCCGGCGTGTTGAGGTCGGCGGCCGGCCTGCGGCGCGCCCACGCGCCCCGGAGCCGGTGCAGCGGGGCGGGCACGAGGCGGTCGGCGTGGCCGGCGAGGACGGTGAGGACGCCGACGAGGTCGTCCGCGTCCCACTCGCCGGCCATGTACGACTCCCCGAAGCCGATCAGCCCGTCGGCGCCGATCCGGCGGTGGAAGGCGTCCGGGTCGTGGAGCGTGAGCGTCGGCGGGCGGCCGTCGCCGCCGGTCCCCGGGTCGGGGAGGGGGATCGCCCGGTCCGTTCGTATCCGCAGCGGCAGCCGGGCGAAGGCGCGCTCCACGAGCAGACGGGCGACGGCGGTGCGCGCCGCGGAGGCGCGCGGCAGCCGGGCGACGTCGGGCCAGCGGTCCGGGTCGACCGGGACACGGCCGGCGCGGGCGGCGGACGGGAGGGACGAGAGGGTCACGAGGTGCCTTCCTGCGGGGCGGGGGCGGGGGCGGTACGGGGCCGGACGCGGAGTCCCTTGAGCCAGAGGCGGATGCCGTGGCGGCGGATGCCGAGGGAGACGGCGGCCGTCGACCACGGGTGGCGGAGCGCGGCCGCGAGCAGGGTGCCGGTCCGGGCGGGCCGCCGGGTGCCGCGGACCGTGGCGGTCAGGGGGCGGGTGCCGTCCGTGTCGCGGAGCTGGACGGTCAGGTCGAGGCGGTCGCCCGGGAGCGGCAGCCGCATGCGGTAGGTGCCCGCGACGTCGAGGAACGGCGAGACGTAGAAGTCCTTGGCCGTCTCGGCGCGGCCCTGTGCGTCGGGGTGCAGCAGGTACGTGTGGCGTCCGCCGTACGTGTTGTGCACCTCGGCGACGACGCAGACGGGGCGGCCGGCGCGGTCGTGGCACCAGTACAGGGTGAGCGGGTTGAAGACGTGGCCGAACACGCGGGCGTGGGCCAGCATCAGGACCCGCCCGTCGGCCCTCCGCACGCCGTGGGCGGCCAGGCAGGCGTCGAGGCCGGCCCGGAGGGTGGGGGCGTCGCCGTCGAAGTGGTCGGCCGGGTCGAAGCGGGCGAGGGGGCGCAGCGGCCGGGGCGGCACGGGCGGGTCGTCGAGGTCGACCAGCCACATGTAGGTGCGGTGGCGGAGGGCGTGGCGGACCGGGGCGACGCGGGCGTGGGCGATCTCGGTCTCGTACAGGGCGGGGACGGCCGGGAGGACCGGCGGGGGCGCGGACGGCGGGGCGGCCCGGGGCGTCGTCATGTCGTCGCTCCCAGGTGGCGGGCGGCCTCGGCGCCCGAGCGGCAGCCGTCCTCGTGGAAGCCCCAGCCGTGGTAGGCGCCCGCGTACGCGGTGACCGAGGTGCGGAGGGTGGGCAGGAGGCGCTGGGCGGCCACCGACTCCGGGGTGTAGACGGGGTGTTCGTACGTCATGCGGGCCAGGACGGTCGACGCGTCGACGCGGTCGCCGGGGTTGAGGGTGACGATGTGCGGCTCGGCGGTGCGGAGCCGCTGGAGCCGGTTCATGTCGTAGCTGACCTGGACGCTGCCCGGGCGGGCGTCGCAGGACGGCAGCAGGTAGTTCCAGGAGGCGCGGGCGTGTGCCGAGCGCGGCAGGACGCTCGCGTCGCGGTGCAGGACGGTCGGGTTGCGGGAGGAGGTGAAGGCGCCGAGGACGCGCCGCTCCCGCTCGGTGGGGTCGGCGAGGAGCCGCAGGGCCTGGCCGGGGTGGACCGCGATCACGACGGCGGCGTGCTCGGTGGACTCGCCGTCCGCCGTGACCACCGTGGCCCGGTCGCCGCCGCGGACGACGGCGCGGACCGGGGTCGCGGTCCGGACGGATCCGATCGACTTGGCGGCGCGTGCGACGTACGCCGCGGATCCGCCGGCGACCGTCTTCCACTGCGGGGACCCGGTGACCGACAGGAGGCCGTGGTGGTCGAGGAAACGGAACAGGTAGACGGCCGGGTAGCGCAGCGCGGTGTCGGGGGCGCAGGACCAGACGGCGGAGACGAGGGGGAGGGCGAAGTGGCTGACGAAGTGGGCGGAGAAGCGGTGTGCGCGGAGGAAGCCGCCGAGGGTGAGGGTCATGTCGTCGGCGGCCAGCAGGCCGCGCGCGGCGCGGTGGAAGCGCGGGACGTCGGCGAGGGTCCGCAGGTGCCGGCCCCGGCGGGCGTTGCCGCCGCCGAGCAGGCCGCGGAGGCCGCGGGCGCCGGCGTACTCCAGGCCGCATCCGTCGCAGCGGACGGACATGCTCATCTCGGCGTCCTGCGTGGTGACGCCCAGCTCGCGGAAGAGGCGCAGGAGATGGGGGTAGGTGCGCTCGTTGTGGACGATGAAGCCGGTGTCGACGTGGAGCGTGCCGCCCTCGGGGGCGGGCAGTTCGTGGGTGTGCGCATGGCCGCCGAGACGGTCCTCCGCCTCGTACAGCACCACGTCGTGGGCCCGGGAGAGGTAGTGGGCGGCGGTGAGGCCCGCCACCCCCGCCCCCACCACGGCGACGCTTCGTCCGTTCATCGTTCTCCACCCCTCGTGTGCTGTGTGGCGGTCGTCGGCCCCCGGCCGTCGGACCGCGTCGTGTCGTGCTGTGGTGTGCTGCCGGTGGTTCGGAGCCGCCGGCCCGCCGGACGGGTCGGGGCGGTGGTCCGAGCGGCGCGCCGGTCCGGGGCGGTCAGCGGTCGGCGCCGGCGAGTTCGAGGCTGTGGCGCATGCGCTGGAGGCCGCGGCGGGCGTGGCTCTTGACCGTGCCGAGCGGCATGCCGGTGCGGTCGGCGATCTGGGTCTGGGTCAGGTCGGAGAAGTAGGCGAGCTCCAGGACGTCGCGCTGGACGCGGGGCAGCCGGGACAGTTCCTCGGTGACGACCATCCGGTCGAGGAGCCGGTCGGGCTGCCCGTCCTTCCGCTCCTCGTGCTCCAGGAAGGCGCCCAGGGCCGCCGCGAGTTCGGTGCGCCGGGTGCGGGCCGTCAGGGCGTCGGCGATCTTGCGGCGGGTGATGCCGGTGAGCCAGGCCGGCAGGGTGCCCCGCTCGGGGCGGAAGGTGGCCCGGCCGCGCCAGGCGGCGACGAAGACCAGCTGGGTGACGTCCTCCGCCTCGCGTGGATCCCCGAGGGCGCGGGCCGCCAGGGTGTGGACCAGGCGGCCCCAGCGCCGGTAGGCGGCGGCCAGGCACGCCTCGTCGCCGAGGACGAGGCCGCGGGCGATGCGGTCGTCGGTGTCGGCGGTGGCGGGGACGAGGTCTCCCGGCGTCCGGTGTGCGGTCATGGCGCTTCCTCCTCGTGTGGCGGCGCGGGCGTCCACCGGATGCACCGCCGCTGTGGGGGGCGGTGGTGGGACCCCGGTGGCCCCGTGCCTCCTCACGGTCCGGCCGATGCGACCTCCCCCTCAACTCGCATCGTTTTCGCATCGAAAATCGGCTCCGGGAGACGGCACGGAGCGAGGGGATCAGGCAGGGCCCCGGAGCTGCCGGAAGCGCGCCGAGCCCTCGGAGAGCCCGATCAGGGGCTCCGGGTAGTCCAGGGCCGCCCGGTCGGGTCCGGCGAGCCGCCAGGGCTCGTGGACGGCCGGGCCGTCGAGGCCGGCCAGCTCGGGGACCCAGCGGCGCACATAGGCGCCGTCCGGGTCGTACCGCTTGCCCTGGAGCACGGGGTTCAGGACGCGGTGGGGGCGGGTGTCGGTGCCGGTGCCGGCCACCCACTGCCAGTTGAGCTGGTTGTTCGCGACGTCGCCGTCCACCAGCAGGCCGAGGAAGTAACGCGCCCCCGCGCGCCAGTCGACGCACAGCGTCTTCGACAGGAACGAGGCGGTGAGCAGCCTGCCTCGATTGTGCATCCATCCCTCGTGGGCGAGCTGCCGCATGGCCGCGTCGACGACGGGGTAGCCGGTGCGCCCCTCCCGCCAGGCGGCGAGGTCCGCCTCCGCGTCGGCGCCCTCCCGCCAGCGCCCCGGCCGGGAACGGTAGTCGGAGCCGGCCGCCCGGGGGCGCGCGGCCAGCACCTGGTGGTGGAAGTCGCGCCAGCAGAGCTGCCGCACGAACGCGTCGGCGCCCGCCCCGCCCCGCCGGCGCGCCCGGTGCACCGCCTCGGCGGCGGAGAGGGTGCCGAAGTGGAGGTGGGGCGAGAGCCGGGAGGTGGCGTCGCCCGCCAGGTCGTCGTGGCGGTCCTCGTACGCGTCGAGGGGACCGGCCAGCCACGAGGCGAGGCGCTCGCGGGCCTCGCTCTCCCCTCCCGCCGGAAGGCCCGGCGACACCCCCGCGACGGCGGAACGGCGGGGGACGGGCTCGGAGCGCACGTCCGACGGCACGCGCAGCCTCCTCGGGGCGGCGAAGGGGGCCCGGAGCGGCTGGGCGGCCCAGCGCCGGTGATAGGGCGTGAAGACGGCGAAGTGGTCGGAGCCCCGCGGGACGATGTCGCCGGGCGGGACGACGGTGACCACGCCGTCGTGCACGTACAGGCGGCAGCCGTCCTCCTCCAGCGCCTCGCGCAGACGGGCCTCCCGGCGCCGGGCGAAGGCCGTCACGCCGGCGGCCACGTGGACCTCGTCGGCGCCGGTCTGCCGCGCCAGGGCACGGACCTCGGCCACCGTGTCGCCGTCCCGCACCACGAGACGGCCGCCCCGCTCCCGCAGGGCCCGGTCGAGGTCCTCCAGGCAGTCCGCGAGGAAGGCCAGCCGATTGGGCGCGGCGAATCCCGTCCGGTCCACGGCCGGGTCGCGGACGAAGACCGGCACCACCTCCTCCGCTCCCTGGACCGCGGCCCTGAGCGGCGGATGGTCGTGGACCCTGAGGTCGGAGGTGTACAGAACGACGGAGACGGTCATCGCGCTCTCTCCCTGCTCGGCCGCCGGCCGCGGACGCGCGGCGCCGCGCCGGGGCGCCGGTGTGGCACTCCATGCACCCCCGGTTCCGGGTTTCTCCCGGCCCCGGATGCGCCGCTCGCCTCGGCCTCGGCCTCGGCCACGGCCGAGGTCGAGGCCGAGGCCGAGGCCGAGGTCCGGCTAGGTGACGGTGACGAAGACGCTGTGCCGGCCGCTCGCGCCGTCGGGGATGGTCCGGGTGCGGCGTTCGGTCTGGACGCGGCCGGTGCCGTCGGTGGCGCGGACGGTGAGGGTGTGTCCGCCGGGCATGGCCCGCCAGCGGTACGACCACTGGCGCCAGGTGTCGACGGTGTCCTGCGCGGCGAGCTCGGCGTCCTGCCAGGGGCCGTCGTCGACGCGGACCTCGACCCGGACGATGCCGCGCCGCTGGGCCCAGGCGACGCCCGCGACCGTGACCGTGCCGGCGGCGGGGCGGGCGAAGGGCCGGGGCGTGTCGATGCGGGACTGGGTCTTGACCGGGGCGCGGCGGGCCCATTTCCGTCTCACCCAGTACGGGTCGTAGGCGTCGAACGTGGTGAGCTCGACGGCCTCGATCCACTTGCAGGCCGACACGTAGCCGTACAGGCCCGGCACCAGCATGCGGACCGGGAAGCCGTGCTCGAAGGGGAGCGGCTCGCCGTTCATGCCGACGGCCAGCATCGCGTCGCGGCCGTCCATCACGTCCTCCACCGGCGAGCCGAGCGTCATGCCGTCCACCGAGCGGGCCACCAGCTGGTCGGCCGGGCCGCCCCGGGACGGCGGCTCCACCCCGCACTCGGCCAGCAGCTCGCGCAGGGGCACGCCGAGCCAGCGGGCGTTGCCGACGTACGGCCCGCCGACCTCGTTCGACACGCAGGTCAGCGTGATGTCCCGCTCGATCAGGGGACGGGCGAGCAGGTCGTCGAGCGCGTACGTCCGCGGCCGGGTCACCCCCCTGCCGTGGATCCGCAGCCGCCAGGTGTCCGCGTCCACCTTCGGTACGACGAGCGCCGTGTCGACCCGGTAGAAGTCCCGGTTCGGCGTCACGAACGCGCTGATCCCCGGCACCCGGAGCCGCGCACCGGGCGGCAGCGCGGGGGCGGGGGACGCGGGCGCGGGCAGGACGAGGCCGGCGCGCGAGGCCTCGGCGCCCCGCCCCCGGCGGTCGGAGAGCGCCCGCCCCAGCGCACCCGCTCCGGTCGCGGCGACGGCGGTGGCCCCGACGGCC